>NZ_JAVJRX010000148.1:0-35868 GCF_040219735.1 Coleofasciculus sp. G1-WW12-02
GAGACTGGTAAAGTCTTCCGTTGAAGTCTGCCATAGCAACTGCATGGTTTGTTTCTTCATTGGGAATATTAGGCTTTTTCCAGGCTGTCCAGTTAATGCCATTAGTGGAAGAACGAGTATAAATTTGATTGTCCTTACCAACATGAGACTGGTAAGCAACACCATTCAGTTTTGCAACTACAGGCTGATAGTAGGTTACTTCATTAGGTATGTTTTCCTTTTTCCAGGCTGACCAATTTTTACCATCGCTTGAATATCGCGTAGCAATACGATTATCCAATGCTCGATGAGTTTGAAAAAGGAGATGCCCCACGAGTCCTTGATTCTTGTGTTTGTCTTGAATATAAAACTTATCAAAAACTTTTCTTAAAAAAATTGTAAAACCTGAACTTTGTGCATTGCCAAAAACATTCAAGAAATCACTAAACGTCCCGACTGGACTGAAACTATTAGAAACTTGACTTGACCCAGAACTGGAAGCATCAGGGTCTGCTGCTCGCTCCATTGGAGTCACTAAACCTTCCCCACTCCATGTCAACGGAATAAACTGTAAATTTTTCTCACTAACTTCCGGCTTCGTGACCTTCGCCAAGTGAACCGCCGCCGCTATATTCAACAAGCCAGCACCTGTTTCCAGGTCAAACCCAGTTGCACCCAAATCCGTGGCTGTATTCTTAATAATCTCAACCACTTGGCGGTAACTCAACTCAGGATTCGCCGCCCAAACCTGGGACACCGCCCCCGTCACCTTCGCCGTGGCTACAGAAGTCCCAGCCATACCGCTAGTTCCTTCCCCAGTCAAGGACAACCTAGGATTATCCGCAGTTCCGCCATAAGCCATTACATCCAACCCATGACCATAACTGGAATAATCCGTGCGGTTAGCCCCCTTCCAAACCGACGTTTCAGGGTCAAACTGTTCGGCAGCCCCCACGGTGAGGATATTGTCAAACTCCTGAGAAGCCTGTCCTAATACCGACATCACATCCCCATCATTGCCAGCCGCCACCACCAGCATCACATTATTCTGACGCGCATACTCAATCGCCGCCCGTTCTATTGGGGTAAACTCATAACGAGTCAATACCTCCCCATTGGCATCAATTTGGGTTAAATCTAAACTCAGATTAACCACAGCATTGGGTTGTCCCGATTCTCGCGCCGCATCGACAAATTCCACTAATGATTCTGCCCACTTGCCAGAACCAACAGCACGCCCAACCCAAAGCGGCGCATCATCATTAATCCCTTCAATGCCAATATCGTTATCTTGAGTCGCCCCAATAATTCCTAAGACATGAGTGCCATGTTCATTGCCCTCACCAGCTTCTATCAGAGGGTTATTATCGCCATCAATGCGGTCTTGCCCTAAACTGATTTGGCTATAGTCAATATCAGGATTATTGTCACTGAAACCTGTATCAATAATGCCGACTAACGGCTGATTTTCGGGAGGAAACTCATACTGGACAGGTTCAGCGAGTTCAGAAGCTGTTGTGGGTTCGGTGACAATTTCACTGGTGTTAACAGGTTCATCGATAACAACATCCGTTGATTCTTCAGTCGTGGGTTCGGTGACGATTTCACTCTCATCGACTAAAGTATCATCAGTTGGAGATTCTCCGACTAATTCATCGGTTAATAGTCCACCATCATCAGGCGTATCTGGAGTAATATAAGGTCTGGCATAAGTTGTCAATGCCTCACCCATATCTGTACCGCGCCAATCGTGATTGGGGTCAACCACATCATCCATCAACGCGGCTTTACCTGTAGCCCCCCGCACCTGGAAAACAATATCGTTATAATCCTGGTCATTCCAATCAGCATCTACGCGCAAATCTTCCATAACAAACGTGCTACCATCGCCCGTGACATCAGCGATTTGTCCAGTATGGAAGGCATCTTCTGGATTCGCGGTTGCCATGGAAAATAGAGGACGTATTGTACCCCCCGTATCCGGGTTATCAAATACCTGCTGCACCGTACCATTGGGTACTAGCATCACGCCAAATTCATCTCCTGGACGCATTTGGAATGTTTTTACACCCAAATAGTCGCCAGCGTTATCATTAACTTCTGCGAGTTCATCAGAAAACCGTGCGCCTTCAGTTTGATCCGCAATGGCTATATGACCTAATTCTGAATCACTCAACGCACGAGAGGCGGCTTCCTGGATAAATTCCTCTGAACCGGGTTCAAATTCATCCATGCCATCTAAGCTAAAGATGGCTAATTCTCCCTGATAGCTACCCCCATCAAAGAGGAAATCAATACTCACGTCTCCGGTTTTACCGACGGTGAATGTGCCAGACTCAAACGGGGGATTGATAAAGGGAATATCTTCAAGTTGATCCGTTAAAAGTGGCGTCTCTGGCGTCGTTTCGGCAATGCTATCAGCGGTATCTTCTGGGATTAAATCGACATCCCCATCCCCATGGCTAAAGGTTTGACTATCCTCATCTGAGATATCCCAATCCTCACCCAATTCTGGGAGTTCGAGGGTATCAATGTCCATTGTCGCTAAGTCGGGTGTATCATCAATGCCATCCACCAAACCACTGGGGGTGTACATGGGTTCGAGGATAAACGCTTGTAGCAATACGGGAGACTTGTCATCGAGGGATTGGTGATGGGGTGGTGATTTTGACCCGAATAAACCATTCCAAAAACTCGTCAGCCATCGGAAAACAGGATTGTGCGATCGCGCCTTGGTGCTGGATGCTGTAGACGGTACAGTGGCTGTCTGTTTGCTTGTCGCTACATCTAAACGGTTCATAGCATTATTGTCCTTAAAATCATGATCTAGAACTATATTCATTAAAAAGGGGTTTCTTGGCGCAGAACCCCCCGCAAGGTATCAAGTTCAATCTGGTTATTGCTATCAGAAGGTATCAGAAGGTATCACAACCTGGCGGTGGGGAGTGTGAAAGTTACCCCCTTTTTGAGGGGGCGATTGAAATCGCTGCTACACAAACCAAGTCCGCCTGCGCGGACTGAATTATAACGGGGGTGGGGATGATTGATTTTTAGGTAATTTGGATAAAATAAGGATATCGACCATTTATTCTCGGCGTAAGATAAAACTGGTATAAGGGCACGACAGTGTCGTGCCCCTACGAACATGAATTAGTTCCTTGTTCCCTCCCGGTTCCCTCCCGGTTCCCTCCCCTTTATAAGGGGAGGGTTAGGGTGGGGTTGATCAGGGGAGGGTTAGGGTGGGGTCAGATCAAGGTATCGCTTTCTTTTTGAAGCTCAAGTTGACACATAAGACAAACCTGCGCCCTACCCTGTATTCTATGTTGTTTCAGCGCTCAATTCTCGCGACTTTTGCCGCACCATTCCCGCAATTACGGCTTGTTGTAATTTCATAAAGGCGTTGATGTCTTCTAAACCATATTTCGTGGTTTGTAGTAATTGCCGGAGTTGGTCTTCTGCTTCAACGCTAAGATAACCATTGGTGATAGCTTGTTGGACAATTTGCCGAATTAAAATCATTGTCTTTATCCCTCCTTGGAAACTGTCATTAACGACGGCTAGGAAACTTTGCTCAAGACTCTAACTTTTCACGGGAAGCCTAGAAACCTGCGTCGGGGCGGGTTTAGTTCAATCTGGGTGCAACCGAAAAGTAGAGACGTTCCATGCAACGTCTCTACTTGTTTACATCCGACGACGCTTACGAATTTGACTGGAAAAAATTAAGCCTACGGTGGCTAACCCAAAGACTGTACTCGGTTCAGGTACAGACTCACAGTAATCCCGTTCGCAAATACCGGATTTGTCAAACTTAAAGCCAATATTGTAATTGCCATCAAACTTATCTAAGTCGTAACCTGCCGTTATTAAATCAGAATCGCTCAGATAAATAATATCGGCAATAAACTCTCCCGATGCAATAGAATTGAGACTTTGACCTTGATCAAAATAGGTTGTTGTGGCAGGTAAATCACCAAAACTGGGTTCACATAAACCGGGAATACAGTTTCGGGTAACTACAGCATTATTATAGGCTTCTAGGCTGCCAAAACCATTGTTTTCTTTTGTAACACTTTTGGCGGTGACATTGGCATATAGACCAACTTTAGGTGCGCCTGAATCACTGTTGGGAGAGAAACGAACGGCAAATAAATCACCGACTTCGCTAGCTGTGGTAAAGTCTTGATCTGTCAAGTTTATGAATAAGTCACCCCAACCCGTATTACTGTCATCAGCGCCAGTTCCCTCTACACCGGTTAAAGGCATATTGCCATTGAGGACAACAAAAATGCTATCGACTGTTTCCTTGACAGACATCCCGTAGAGTTCATAGCGATTATCTTTGCCGCCAATGATATCGCCATCAACGCCATCATTGGGGGAATCTTCACTATTTTGCCAGTCATAGTCATCCTTGGGGTTTTCTTCGATCACTAGCGCTCCACCATCGTTGAGACATTCAGCCGATACATTGAGAATATCTCCTTCATTTAACGCTCTTAATGTGGCGGCTTTTGCGGCTTCTCCTGTGGTAACAATTAAGCCAAGTGCAGCGGTTAAACTGATCAGTTTTGTGGCAAGTAATGGTGTGTTACTATTAGACATCGTTTTCTCCTTGAACCGATTATCGGTGGAATAAGCGTTTCTGTTGAATGCAAATAGGTATCTGGAATTTTGCAACGGAAACACCTGTAGTTAGATTGGTGGGGGCAGGTTTCAGGAAAAACTTTGACACTCTAAAGATAATTTAATGATTAAAACCCGCCCTCGCCCACTATCTGATTTTGGGCTTATCTAGAGGGAAGAATTTGACCGTTGTTGACTAGGGCTTTAATAGCGGTGCGTTACGCTTCGCTAACACACCCTACGGCTATGAATATGACTTTGTGGTTGACTTGAGTAATCCATTTTCGGAATTCACTGACTATAGAATACTCCATTTTGTACATAGGTTGGCATTTTATTTGTAAACCGATACAAACTCAGGATCATAATTTGCCATTTGTCCTTTGCCAGAAAATAGGGAATCCGGCGTTATCATTCTTGCCTAGCTCCAATCAGTAGATTTTCAGACTATCCTTATTAAAGGGCAAACTTGCCAGCCCTAACCCCCTGAAACCTATCAATTTGCCCGCTAACCTATTGCATTGAAATTTACAGAAAGTATCAAAAGGTATCGAAAAGTATCAAAAGGTATCAAAAGGTATCACCGTTTTGAATCCGGGCGGGTTTTGTGGAGAAGTTATCGGTGGTATCCTCTGGTTATAGGCTAAACCTGCCCCTACCCGTTACCTTACACGGAATTTGCTATATGTTGTGGGATGCATTTCTAAAACGAGTCGCTGATGCTCATGATCTGTTTGGAGAAGATGAGCGACAAGCTTTCCTGGTTCGGTTTACTGAACGAAATTTGCCACGCTCTGATATTCAGGTGGCGCAGGATTTGAATATTAGTGAAGTGACGCTGCAACGGCGACTGGGAAAGGGAGTTTATACTCATTTGGTTACCAGTTGCCCTCAGCTTAATACTGATAAAAAGGGAAAATTTAAGATTGTCCGAGATTGGCTAAAAAAAGGGTATATGCTCTGTCAAGGCGATGGCAAAGGAGTGATAAAAGCAACGGCTTTTCCTCACCCCTCTCCAATGGCGAATCATCCTTACGTCGAACGCCCCCCGATTGAATCCCTCTGTTATCAAACTATTTGTGAACCGGGTGCATTGATTCGGATTAAGGCACCACGGCAAATGGGGAAGACGGAGTTAATGGCAAGAGTTTTGAATTTGGCTCAACAACAAGGATATCGCAAAGTCTATTTAAATTTATGTCAACCGGAAGAATCGGTGGTGCAAGATCTGGATCAATTTTTGCGTTGGTTGTGTATTAATGTCAGTCGTCAACTACAAAAACCGCTACAAATCCAGGAATATTGGGATGGGGATCTCAGTAGTAATGATAACTGCTCAGCTTATTTTCAGGACTATTTATTAGAGCAAATCGATAGTCCCCTGGTTTTAGGATTGGATACGGTTGATCGCCTTTTTCCTCATTTGCCTATTGCCCAAGACTTTTTCGGTATGCTGCGGGCATGGCATGAAGATAGTAAAATTATCGATAATTGGCAAAAACTGCGATTAATTGTGTCTCATTCGACAGAAGCTTATATTCCGCTGGATATTAATCATTCGCCGTTTAATGTAGGATTAACCGTTCCTCTACCCGAATTGACAGCCGAACAAGTAACTGAATTAGCACAACAGCATGGGCAGGTATTAAGTAAGGCTGATGCCAGTTTATTAATTAATAGGGTGGGAGGACATCCGGGCTTAATTAAGCAAGCGTTAGTTGGACTCAAAACTTTCCGAAATACCACAATCGAAAGGCTATTCAATGAAGCGGCGACGGATTCGGGGATTTATGGAAATTATTTGCGAAAGATTTGGCGAGAGTTGCAGGATAATCCAGCATTGATTCCGGCACTAAAGAAGGTGGTGGAGGCAAGCAATGGTGTAGAATTGGCGTCAAAACTTGCCTATCAGCTTGAAAGTTTGGGACTGGTGCATTTAACTGGAAACAAGGTAAGAATCCGATGTGATCTTTATCGTGACTATTTTGGCTCTCGATTGGCGAATTGGGCGGAGGATTAATTAATGTTCGTAGTAAAGGCTTTAGCCTTTGACGGGAGGCGAAGCCTCGCCAATGGCATTCCCTTTTCAGATCTGGGAACGAGGGAGGGTGAATGATAAATGACAAATGACTATCATGTTGGCGGAAGTTTACCGCCGACTGCGACGAGTTATGTGATGCGTTCTGCTGATCAAGAACTTTATCAAGGATTAAAAGCAGGAGAATTTTGCTATGTGCTAAATTCCCGACAAATGGGTAAATCTAGTTTACGAGTGCAAACCAAAAAACGCCTGGAAGCCGCAGGAATTGCCTGTGCGGTGGTTGATTTAACTCGCATTGGGCGTCAGGCGAATGAACAGCAATGGTATAAGGGAATTGCTTATCGTTTAGTTAGTGAATTGCGACTAGCGAAGCGCGTCAAATGGCGACAGTGGTGGGATGATCATGACTCCTTATCGCCTGTGCAGCGGTTGGGGGAGTTTATTGAAGCGGTTGTGCTGGATATTATTACTCAAAATTTAGTTATTTTTATTGATGAAATTGATATTACGCTGAGTTTATCCTTTCCAAGCGATGATTTTTTTGCTCTGATTCGAGCTTACTATAATGGACGAGATACAAAGAGGCGATGTCAGCGTTTAACCTTTGCATTATTGGGGGTAGCCAGTCCATCGGATTTAATCCAAGATAAAACCAAAACACCGTTTAATATTGGTAAAGCGATTGAATTACAGGGGTTTAAACTGGATGAAGCGCTGATTTTAACCAAAGGGTTTGAAGGAAGGGTTAAGCATCCGCGAAAGGTGCTGGAAGCGATATTATATTGGACGGCGGGTCAACCGTTTCTGACGCAAAAATTGTGTCAGTTGGTGCAACTGTCCTGTGACTCTCAGTTAGACAGTGTTATCGACAAGGATGGGTTGAGGCGAGTTATCGATTTCGGCGATAATTTTATGGGGAAAACCCTGGCGATAAGTCGGGCAGGTTGGGTTGCGTTTGGGGTTTTATCGAGAAGCGTTATGGGTAAAATTTGCCCCGACACCAATGAATGGGAATTCGTGAAACAAATCGTGCGATCGCAGATTCTGGTAAACTGGGAATTCACGGATCATCCCGAACATCTGAGAACCATACGCGATCGCATCCTCCTCAGTCACCATGGTGCAACAGCGTTACTCCGCCTCTATCAGCAAATCTTACAACGGGGGGAAATCCTCGCCGATGAGAGTCACGAACAACAGGAATTGCTGCTATCGGGGTTGGTGATTCAACGTCAGGGTAAACTCAGAGTTCATAACCCTATCTATAAATCGATCTTTAATCGCCAATGGGTCAACACCCAACTTCCAGCACAAGTTGAGCATTCTGTCAAGACCCCAGCTTGGACAATTCCCGCCATCAGTGGGGTTGTCAGCGTTGTAGTGATTGGGGTGCGATCGCTGGGTTTATTACAAGGGTTAGAATTGCAAGGGTTGGATGGATTGATCCGGTTGCGCCCAACCGAAGCCTTAGACTCGCGTCTATTGCTGGTGAAAATAACCGAAGCCGATATCAACAAATACCGCCATCCTTTATCCGATGACGTGCTAGTCAAATTATTGCAGAAACTGGAATCGATGCAACCGCGAGTGATTGGCTTAGACATCTATCGAGATAACCCAATTCATTATCGCGACGCACGGCGAGAATCATCCACCGATTTACCCACCTATCTGCGCCAAACCAATCGGGTGATTCATATCTGTAAAGTTAGCAGTGAAAGCGATAAAGGAACCGCGTCTTTCCCCGATATTCCGTGGCAAAATCTCGGCTTTAGTAATGTATTAGTGGACAGCAAAAACACCGAAACCGGTCCACTACGGCGTCAGTTATTATATCAAAGGGTTAGCTCAACCTCACCCTGTCTCACGCCCTACGCCCTTAATGTTCAACTCGCGTTTCGCTATTTAGCCGCCGAGAATATATTACCAACATTTACCGCCAAAAACGGCAACTTACAGCTTAGAGATATTATTTTTGCCGATTTAAAACCCCGTGCTGGCGGATATCAACGCTATGATTCTAGAGGTCAACAAATCCTGCTCAACTACCGTGCGGTTCAACCCATCGCCCAATCCGTGACACTGACAGAAGTTCTCCAAGATGAAATTGATCCCCAATGGGTCAAGGATCGGGTAATATTAATTGGAGTTACCGCCACCAGCATAAAAGATAGCTTCCATACCCCCTACGGAGAAATGCGCGGCTTAGAAATTCAGGCGCATGGGGTGAGTCAGATTCTCAGCGCGGTACTGGATAAACGTTCCTTAATTCAACCAGGACATTTCTGGAGTGACGTATTGTGGATTGGGGGATGTTCCTTAGTCGGCGGATTATTAGTTGGCTTCATCCAAAAACGCCGATACCAGATCCTCGCCATCGGTACATCATTAGTTTTATTATCAGGACTCAGTTTAGTCTTATTAATTAACGGGTATTGGATACCCATTGTACCATCCGCTGTTGCCTTAATTGTTTGTAGTAAAGGAACCTTAGCCTTTTACAAGCCTCAAATAGTGACTACACTCTAACAAAAAACAAATAAAAAGGACAAATAACCAATGACCAACAAACTATTCAACCTCGCCATTATACCCATTGTGATCATCGCCCAGCGATCGCCCCTCGACGCCCTCATCTTTAACCAACCGCCACCCCCACCGGATAAAGACACACCAGGTCAACAATCGGATTCAGGAACCCGTGGACCTTGTGACGCACAGCCCTCCGAAACCGATAATCAATTAGTCGCCTTTGTCCCCGCCATTGAAAAACCCGGGATCAGCTTATCAGAAACTCATGTTTGGGGATTAACCAAGAGTAAACATCCGAGATTTTGGTTTTATCTTCCAGCAACAGCAACATCAGCTCAAATCGCCCAATTTAGCATCGAAAATGAAGCGGATTACCAATCCAGCTTTCAATTCAATCTACCCCAAACTCCCGGAATTGTTAGCCTAACTATTCCCACCAGTGAACCCCCACTAGAACCAGGTAAATGGTATTATTGGTCACTGAAACTCTATTGCCAAACTCAAGCATCCGCGCCTAACTTTTTTGTTGATGGCTGGATTAAACGGGTAGAGGTTGAGACACCCTTGAACGGTGATACTCCCCAAGACAAAGTTATCATTTATGCTCAAAACGGTTTATGGTTTGATACCGTCACCGAATTAGCTAACCTTCACCGCCAAAAGCCCCAGGAAACCGAGCCAGCGTGGGCAGATTTATTAGAATTTATTGGTTGGGAACAGCTTACCGAAAAGCCGATTCTTCCCTGCTGCACCTTGGAAAAACAGTAGAGAACATCCTCACACCTTACCCCTTACCTGACAATCTAAAAAATTGCCTAACAACTACAAACCCTCTCTGCGTACCTCTGCGTTAACCTCTGCGTTCTCTGCGTTAAAAAAACATAATCCTGACACCAATAACCAAACCATCAGCTGTGAAATAGATTTTACAGGTTGAATGGGCGCAAGCCTTGCGCCCCTACAGTTTTAACCTATTAAATTAGGTGCGCTACACCACGACAAATTCATCCTGGAAACAACGAGAGCCAATTTCCGATTAATACAAAGGGTGCCCAATAATAAGGATGCTGATAATTCGCATTCTTTAAAAATTCCTTCTGAACCATCTGTATCGCTTCCGCTTTGCTCATCGGTTCCGTAGAATTGGTTAACTGTTGATAGAGTAACCGAATAAAATCAGTGGTTGATTTATCATTCACTTCCCATAACGTAGCAATTGTACTCCGCGCCCCAGCACGAACCGCTATTCCCGCCAGCCCTAATGTCGCACGAGTATCCCCATTGGCGGTTTGACAAGCACTCAACACTAACAGTTCAATCGGATCAGGTAAACTTTCTTCGCGACTTTTGAGATAGTGACTTAATTCATTCACCTGAATCCGTTTATCCCATGCCAAAATAAAGGTTTCATTGGGATTAGAACTAAATTGTCCGTGGGTGGCGAAGTGAACAATGGAAAAGGGACGGGCGTTGATTTGAGTTTGCAGGGCTTGACTGGTAAATGCATCATTGAGTAGCTTGACATCTGAGGGAATTTGTGATAATTCTACTTCAACATTGGCGAGGGGTTGAAAGCTTTGATGGGGGGCGAAATCTGATCGCACCTGAGATAATCCAAACGCCAGCGTCTGTAAGGGTTGCTGGGAGAGGGGTACAGGGGCGAGTAACTGGGGTTCTCGATTCAGCGCGATCGCATACTTTTCAACTAGATACTGGTTCCCATCCCAAAGCACTCCCATAGGAACGGTTTGTAAGGCTCCATCTAGGACGAAAACTAAGGTGTTTATCCCATTAGTTTTAAGCTGAGTTTCAAAGGGAGCAATTAACCAATTATAGATCGGTTGAGATGTATTTTGAATTTCTTGAGTATAGCGAGAACTACGCTGGGGATTGATAAGTTGAGCGCGGAGTTGATCGACAGTTTCTTCTATTTGACGGGGGGAAAGCTTGACGCGATGGTGTTGTAAGGTTGGGTGGGTTGCAGATTTAGAATGACTGGGATTAATTTTAGAGACGCGCCAGGGTGTAGAGACGTTGCATGCAACGTCTCTACATTGTTGACATTTGTCGTCGGTAATGTCGTTACATTCCGATGGCTGGGGTAGTTTGAGAATGACTTCTAATCGATCATCTAAAAGAATGGTATAAATAACCGCCGTATTGGGGGCGTGTTCGTCTACAATTTGGTCAATTAAAGCCGGGGTTGATGGCGCACAGGCTTCTTGTAAGTAGTTCTCTAATTCGGCTAATTGCAGTTGCGCTAAAACCTCTCTGGCTTGAATTAAGTTTTGAGGCGATGGCGTTTCATCTCGTAAAAGCAAATCGATTAATTCTCGATAAATCGGTTCAATTTCATCTCGAAAGGAAAAGCGAACATCAGGGTTAAGGGTAGCTAAATCTGGGCGAATCGTATTGACTGTATTAACGGCGGCTTGATATGCCGCGATCGCACCCAATTCCCCTTCAATCTTTCCCTGGGATTTTCGCAAACGCCCCAGTTGCCATTGCCATTGATAGGCAATATCCCACGCCTGAATTGATTGACTAATTTGAATGGCTTGATTAGTTAAATTTTGGGCATCTTGAATATTCTGATTAGACTCGTATAGTTTACCACTAATTCCTGTCGCATACGCCTCGCTTCGCCGATCATCTAAATCGTGGGCTTGTTGAATAATTTGTTTATTTTTGTCAAACGTTGTGGTTAATACGGTGTCCATCTTTTGCCAAAATATGTGGCGATGAAGTTGGGGAAATTGTGCCGCGTTTTGGCTAACCGTTTGCTGAATTTGCTTTAAGGTAACTAGAAGTTGGGAGAACTGAATTTGGCAATCAATGGCAGTGTGACTGGTGGGTAATGTGGTAATTTGAGTTTGAATTTGGATTAAATTCGGGAGTTGTGGCTCAATCTTTTCCTGCCACCATGTCTGAGCATTTGACCAGTGACGCTGATTGAGCAACCAGTTTTGGGTATTGAGCAAAATACTCAGGTGATTTAGCTGAGATTGGATGGGAATTAGGGACGAATTTGATCGAGTTATTGCCTGTTGATAATAATCGGCAGCTTGGGCAACAGCATCCATAACAGGTTGAATGTTCTGTAGAGAGGGGCGAGTTCTTTCGTAGAGACTGCGCTGGTGATTATAGGTATCATTTGCCCAGTTGCCTAACCGGAAATAAGCCTCAGCAATGGCTTGGGGATTTTCCAATTTTTGCGCCAGAGTCAAACTTTTATCTAACAATTTTCTGGCTTGTTCTAAGTTGGTTAAATCATCTAACTTAAAATACTGTTTTAATGGCGACCAATTGGGATCTGAATAATTAGAGTTACCCACAACCCGCAGCAATTCTCCCAAATGAGACCAAGCCGTAAATTTAAGCAAAGAGTCGGGTTGACTTTGCAGGTGCAATGTTGCCTGAGTTAAACTTTTAAATGCCTCCCGTAACCGTCCTAAAGTTTGCAAGGCTTGAGCTTGGTTAATTAAGCTGCCAATGCTTCCGGTTTCATCTCCCAAGCGGGTATAGAGGCGATGTACCTTTTCCCAGGTTTTTAGAGCATCAGCAGCGTTTCCCAGAGAGAGTTGTAGATGCCCTTGATTGTTAAGAACTTGAGCCAATATCAGGCTTTTTTCTGGGGAATTTGGCAGAGATTGCAGTTGGTTTAAACTTGTCGCGATCGCGTCTTTCGCCTCTTGCCATTTCCCTAATTGTTGAAAAGCCAAAGCCAGATAGCTTAAGACTCTCGCTTGTTGGAGTTGATTCCCTTCATCAGCCAATTGGGATGTAGCTTCTTGCCAGAGACTTGCCGCCTGAGTAAATTGTCCGTTTTTATAATAACGTTGACCTTGTTGAATTAAAGTATTTATATCAACGATAGGACTTTGGCTAAGAATTCGCGGGGGTTCTGTACTGAGTGCCGATTGACGAGTGAGATAAGTTTGACCCAAGCCAATCAATAGAGTGAAACAGATACCAATAAGCCCATATTTAAGGAATAGTTTCAGATGGTGCCATACAGACTGGGGTGTAATCATAACTTGGCGATCGGAGAACTCCTCTCTCTACTGTACACATAATATGATAGAATCACTAAAGTATTATTCTTGCCAAAGACGACAACATGCGGCTTCAATCCATAAGCACAGAACATATTGCCATCGATCCTGACTATTGCTTCGGTAAACCTCGCATTGCTGGTACAAGAATGCCAGTGGCTACTATTGCAAAACTCTATCTAGAGATGGGGGAATCTCTAGAAGATATTGCTCAGGAGTATGATTTATCCTTGGCATCTGTTTATGCTGCTATTGCGTATTATTACGATCATCGGGAAGAAATTGACGGTCATACAGCCGAAAGTGAAGCTTATGTTAAACAAATGAAGCGCAATAGTCCTCCTTCCCCTCTCCAAGAAAAGTTGAGAGCTATTCGCGGTGAGTAATCGGATTCGATTTCACTTAG
Source organism: Coleofasciculus sp. G1-WW12-02 (assembly GCF_040219735.1). Taxonomy (NCBI): domain Bacteria; kingdom Bacillati; phylum Cyanobacteriota; class Cyanophyceae; order Coleofasciculales; family Coleofasciculaceae; genus Coleofasciculus; species Coleofasciculus sp. G1-WW12-02. The sequence goes on from NZ_JAVJRX010000148.1 coordinate 13,637, forward strand.
ATGAGCAGGTTAAATCTGTTATTGCTCGTGAGTTACGTCGTCGGGGTATTGATGTGACAACAACAGTTGAAGTTGGTTTACGTACTCAAAGTGATCAGGCGCAGTTAGCATTTATTTGTCAAGAGGAACGAGTACTTTTTACTCAAGATGATGATTTTTTGAGAATTGCTAGTTTGACCAGCGATCATCCGGGTATTGCTTATTGTCAACAAGGAACTCGTTCGATTGGACAAATTATTGAAAGTTTGGTGCTGATTTATGAAGTTTATACCCCCAAGGAAATAGTTGGGCGTGTTGAGTATCTTTAGAAGCCATCCAGGGCGTGCGCCGGGAAAGGGCGCACACCATTGGTGCAGGGCGCACGCGACCTGCGCCCCTACGGGACAATCGCTTCATTAGGTGCAGGACAAATCGGGGTTTGCCAGGAACTATACAGCGTGGGATTCGGTGCTGTCGCCACCAGTTCTACCTCTCCATTTTCCTTAATAATCCATCCTTGCGCTTCAATAATCTGAGTTGATTTTGTCGCCGTTTGCGGATTATTTCCCCCTGAATTAACCCGATTTTCTGTCGAACTTATCGGATCACGGAAATCAACCCAACCCTGATTATAACTACCATTATTAATTGGATTGGGCGGTAAACCCCCGCGCCCGGAAATAATAAATTCATTACTTCCACGCCGTTGACCCACTTGACATCTTGGTTCAATTGGGTCTACAGATTGTAACTGGGGTAAAGGTTCAGGTTGAGGTCGAGTTTCAGTATTAATTTCTTCTGTCCCATCAATCCCCAATTCCGAACTAGCGGTGAAGTCACTCTCTGAAGTGCGGCGGTCTTCAAATTGGCGAAACCCTTCAATCAGTAAAGCCGTCGCCGAAATCGTCCCACCTTGACCCGCAAATGCATTAGCAACGACATCACTATTTTCCGAGAGAATTGCAAAAACAATTCCCCCAGCATTAATCGTAATATTGCCGCCATTGGCAGTCCCAAACGCTTCAGCCGCAATTTCACTATTGAAGCGCATAATAATAGAATCTGCCACATCTAAACGAATATTACCCCCTTCACTGGCAGTTGTCGTTGCCCGCAGGCGTCCTTGATTGATTAAAAAGATAGAATCAGCGGTAATCTCCAAGTCACCGGACGTCCCAGAACCGCTACCACTCACAGTTAATTGTCCGCCATTTTCCACGGTTAAACGACCCGTATTCAGGGTGATTCCTCTAGCATTCGCCAAACTTTGGGACTCAAAATATAAGCCGCTTCCTGTACCCCTAACCTCTACCGATTCCGAAGCGTTAACGTCTATAATTCCGCCCTCTCCGGAGTCAAAGGTTGTCGCGGATACTTGTCCACCGCCTTGGATAACTAATCGTTCGGTGTCTATCTTCAACTCTCCCGCATTACCGGAACCCGAAGAATCGAAGACTAAACGGCTAGGCGTTTGACCATTCGCCGACGCACCGCTAATTTCCACAGATTCAGAAGCATTCACGGCTAATTTTCCCGCTTCCCCGGTATTCGCCGTTGTCGCTGAAACCAATCCTCCATCTTTGACAATTAACCGACTCGTATCAATGGTTAATTCTCCTGCATTTCCCCCGGTTTCTGTGGCTAAGGAATCAAACAATAAACGACTAGGAGTGATTCCATCAGAAGCTGTACCAATAACTTCTACTGATTCAGACGCATTTACAGCTAGTTTTCCGGCTTCCCCGCTATTCGCCGTTGTCGCTGAAACCAATCCTCCATCTTTGACAATTAACCGACTTGTATCAATGGTTAATTCTCCCGCATTTCCTCCCGTTCCCGAAGCTGACGAATCAAATAATAAGCGACTGGGAGTTGTCCCATCAGCCGATGTACCAATAACCTCAACCGATTCAGTCGCCGTCACATTCAGTTTCCCTGCTTCACCTATGCTAGAGGTAACAGCAGAAACTCTCGCCCCATCTCGAACCACCAATCGGTTTGTATTGATATCTAATATTCCAGCATCGCCCGAACCTGACGTATCAAATAACAAGCTGCTTGATTCGCCATTCGCCGACGTACCAATAACTTGCACAGAATCGGCATTAACCATCAAATTTCCCGCCTGACCTTGATCTGATGTCGTTGCAGAAACTCGCCCTCCTTCTTGAACAATTAATGTTCCTGTATTAATCTCCAATCCTCCAGCATTACCGCTACCCGTAGAATCCAAAAACAAACGGCTGGACGTTTGACCGTTAGCGGAAGTGCCAATAACCTGGACAAAATCATCCGCATTAACTGTTAACGTTCCCGCCTCACCTGAACCAAATGTGCTAGCTGTTACTAAGCCGCCATCCCGCACAGTTAACTGGTTCGTATTAATCGACAAATTGCCAGCATCACCCGCATCTATAACATCTAAAGTCGTTCTGGCGCGAACCTCGGCATTAATAAGTTCCATAGACTCGGATGCATTTATTTCCAAATCTCCTGCATTCCCTGTGCCATTCGTACTCGTAGCGACAGAAGCTCCATCCTGCGCCCTGAATTGTCTCGTGTTAATCGTCAGTTTTCCCCCTTCTCCAGAACTAAGCGTGAAAGTATAAACACCGCCAGCGGTCCCATCGGGTCTTGTGCCAAATAATTCTACAGAATCTGAGGCTGTCACTGTTATATTTCCACTCGAACCACTACTGGTATCTTCAGCAGCCGCAGCAATTTGCGCCCCATCCCGGATAATCAATCGCCTTGTTTCGATGAATATATCTCCGCCATCCCCATCAAGCAAACTCTGACTATAAAAACCACTGGGACGAGGATTTTCTATGTCTGGTGTACCCGACAATTCTATAAATTCAGAAGCATTCACCCTCAATGTTCCTGACTGCGCTCTACCACACCGACTAACTGCTCCGTTTCCACAATTAGCCGTTGATATTTCACCACCATCTCGCAGAATTAATTGCCTTGTGTTTACTGTCAAATCTCCAGCATCACCATCTCCCAAAGTCCTGGCTTGCAAATTGCTACCTACATAATCATCGCTATTTTCCCGTTGACCTACACCGATTAATTCCACAGATTCAGTAGCATTAATTGTGAGATTACCTCCCTGACCCGCCTCCTCGCCCTCACTTTGAGTTACAGTAAAGATTCCAGCCCCATTGCTGAGGGAAAGCGACCTAGCATTAATGTCAATATCACCTCCCTTACCCTGACCAGTCGTATTGCTGCGGATCAAGGTATTGGCGTTTATGAGAGAAACTTGATCTTGAGCAGTAATACGAATATCGCCACCAACACCAGAAACCGACCTGACCGAAGAGTCAACATCACCGGTAAACGTAATACTTTGGTCAGATAAAATAGTGATTGAGCCACCATTGCCAGAACCGCTGCTCGTATCAATCCTGCCGACTTCAATCGCCCCTCTGGAGTCAATAAATACTGAACCACTGTTACCAGAAAACTGCACAGTATCGTTCGTTAAAATTACTCCCACATTAATGACTCCCCCAGATAATGAAGGATTAGGTTGGTACTGATTGGTTAATAAGACAATGCCATCTTCAGCATTGATGTCAATACCACCTCTAATCCGAATATCGCTACCGGTTGGAGATGTATTCGTCTCAGGTGGTGCAGGTTCAAACGAACCATTCCCTATAATTCCTGGGATACCAAAAGCCGTAGTGCCAGCTCTAATATCGACCGTTGGTTGAGTCTGACCATTAATGGGTACTGAAGTACCATCAGAAAGGATCACATTTTCACTCAAACCATTGATAGCATCTGCACCCGTGATGATAATACCGCCTTCAACCTCCACTTGACCCCCTGCTAATATGTGCAGTGAGCCTCCCCTGTAGCCTTGAAAACTCACATCCCCACTGGCGCGAATCACTGGGTCATCAGGACTTGACAAATTGCCTAAACTGCTATCTAATTGTTCAATGCGAAAATTCCCACCACTCCAGAAATGAGCATCCGCACTAACGGTATTGACAGAACGCAGCACCATATCCTCACCGGAAAATAACCCACTATCGGGATGATTTAAGGCAAAAATATCAACACTTTGATTCCCCTGCACCAACAGTTGACCCATCGCTGAAGCAATAAACGGATTCGTTATACTGTCGCGCACTTTCACCGTATCCGTCGCCAATAGAGTCAAATCCCCCCCAGCTTGTACCTGATTCTCTAGGTCAAGATTTCGACCCGCTAGAATTAAATCCCCTCCGACAGCTAAACCACCAGAACTTGCGATCGCGCCTTGATGATTTGACCCATATTGCAATCCCGGTGTCAGGTTAATCGTTAGTAATGGCGGTGCTTGGGGGTTCGTTGCACTAAATTCTGTGCCATTCTCAAACACCCAACGCTGTGCTGTAGACGCCACAAACGCACCCTGAACATCCAACTGGGCATTTTTACCAAAAACAATCCCATTGGGATTCATCAGAAACAAGTTTGCTCCACCATTAACCCCCAGGGTTCCCAAAATATCCGAAACATCCCTACCCGTAACCCGGCTGAGAATATTATCAATTCCCGTCGGATTGGCAAAATAAACCCGTTGTCCCTCCCCCACATTAAACTCAGAGAAACTGTGGAACAGATTTGTCCCTCGAATCGCCCCCCCATCAATCTGATCGGTGGGAATTCCCTGAATGATCACATCCGGCGTCACCACAGACTGTTCCACTCCTAGAGTAGAATCAGGAATAACTTGGGCAAAGGTAGGAGTTGTCCAATGGGATACTACCCACGCGATCGCAACTCCTGCTGTGACACAAATTCCCCAACGTGGTTGACTTTGCCTGCATCTCACCATGACACCCTGTTTCAGACTCCGTATTTCTACTGATATTAAGATTAAGCAAGATGAAGAGGTGCGATCGCTACCGTAGAATTACGGAAATTTGGTGCTTATGCTACGCTTCGTGCTGACTACGAACCTAAGGGCAATGGCACTGACTTAATTAGCCTATAATTCGGTTGGGTTTCCTGGCGTCAACCCAACCTACACCCTGTTCCCTTACAATTCAATATATTCAATTGTTGGCGAATTCTGTTTTCTTCCCGTGAGCAAATAACAATTCATCTGCCCCTTTCCTTTGACTTGAATCGGACCGCGATCTTCAAAATAATAGCGATGCTTGAGGCGTTTATACGTGTCTTCCGTCACCTGAATACTCCCCGGTAACCCGTGGGATTCCATGCGACTGGCAATATTTACCGTATCTCCCCACAAATCATAAATAAACTTTTTAATCCCAATAATCCCCGCAATCACGGGTCCGGTATGAATGCCAATGCGAATACTAAAAGACTTCCCGGTTTCTTGACAAAATTGCTCAATTACCCGTTGCATATCCAACGCCATATCCGCGATCGCCTCCGTGTGATTGAGCATGGGCATCGGTAGCCCCCCAACCACCATATAGGCATCACCAATCGTCTTAATCTTTTCTAAATGGTGTTCCTCAACCAGTTGGTCAAACTCTGAGAAAATCACATTCAAAATCTCAACCAACTCAATCGGTGAGGTGTGAGACGCCAACTCGGTAAACCCGACAATATCGGCAAAGAGTACCGTCACCTCATTAAAATGATCCGCGATCGTCCGCTCTTCTCGCTTCAAACGATGGGCGATAGGTTCTGGCAAAACATTCAGCAGTAGGTGTTCTGATTTTGCGGTTTCTTGATCCAATGTTTTTAACGCCGAGGCAAACTGTTTGGCAATAATTACCGCTGCAATTAATGCCACCGACACAGCCGCAACTAATAATATCGTCGCCGTATAACTGGTTCTATCAATGGTAGAACCAGCTCGCTCTGTCTCCGCCTTTGCCAAGTCGATTAATTTATCGGCTAGTGCCTGTGCCTGTTGATCAAAATTGCGAATTTTATCCTGAATTTCTTTATCGATTTGAACGATCTCTTGGGCAACCAATTGGTAAGCATCTAGATATCTTAATGCCTGTCTCCGTTCCGTCGCATTAAACTTAGCACTTGCGTTAATCTGCTCACGTAACCTTTTCGCCGTTTCATTCAGCAACTCCATTTTGGCAGGCTCACGAGTAGATAAATATTCCTTTTCATAGGACTGCATTTCCTCGACAAGTCCGATCAACTCTTGAGCCTCTGCCAATTGCAGTCGATTCCGCAATAGGTTTAAATTTTGTTCCAGTTGCTCGATGACGCCAACATTATCAATCCCCAAATTACTCACCCAACCCACTGTTTCCTGGAAACTCCGAGAATATTGCTCGACGATTTCCACATACTCGACTAAATCCGGATTACTCTGCCGTTTAAATATCCCCCCCTGAACCTGAGCCAGAAGCTCTTGCAGTTCGCTACTAATATCGATAACTTTGTCAATCTCTTGGCGGTGTTTTTCGCGAAACTCATTCAGATTGCTACTGGAAAAATTAATACTGGGCCACCGTAAAAAAAAATCAATTTCCACGCGACGGGCATTGCGTAACGCCGCATCCATTTCAAACCCGCGCCGTTGAACTTCAATACTAGTTAGAAGCACCGCTTCTGTCTCATTACGCATTTGCCGCAGAGAGACAAAGCCCGTCATTGACACAATGCCAATTAACACCAGCAGCGCAATAAATGCTAACGCAAACTTGGTGGTGATGCTAAGTTTGCGCCCAGCTCCAGTCAGGCGCTTCCATCTTTTCATAGTCCCTTCTTACTTAGTCCTTCGCCATTTGCCCTTAGTCCGAAGTCGCCTTTCAATAACCAATGACCAATGATCCAGCAATCAATTTTGTAGAGATGTAGCATGCTACGTCTCTACAGCCTCCCTCATCTCCCCCACCATCCTGTACCAAGTCAGATTAATAATCCCCCCCAGAACCATAGCGCCATGCATCCAGCCAACGGTGGTAATAGTATTGGGAAGTTGGGGGTAATCGATTTACGGGTTTGCTCATGAATTGTCCTAATGGATATAAGCCACTGTAGACACCCAGATTAATGTAATGCACCATCCAATCTAACAGCGTTGTTAACCCAACTTGGGGAATTACGGGAATTACCAGTCCCGGTTTAGTTAGGGAAATGAGTGTCAAGGTTTGGAACAATCCAGAAAACTGAACTACATCTTGCAGGAAAGGACGCAGTACGTCATCCCCCAACTGTGCCATTGTTTGAAAAACACCGGTCAGTAACTCATTGATTTGATTGGGGGGTAGATTTTGCTCAACTCCCACACTCATCGCCCGTTGAAACATCCAGGTAACGGCAATATTCGGCTGATAGGGTTGCAGTAGGGTCAAGGCGTCTTGAGTCAAAACGTCACAGCTCAGGGCTTCCTGGATGCCTTCTGTCAAACGTTTGAGGTGACGCACCATGGAACCAAATCCGCCAAAACTTACAGGGGATTGAGCGCCACTGCTATCACCCACGGGCAAAATTCGATTCCAGGGCATTTTAATCGGGCTTTCTTTGTAGGATGGGAAAAAGCCAAATAATACTCGTTTAAAATCAAGTTGGGATAGTTCCACCCCTTGATAGTCGGGCAATAGCCGTAGGTATTCCTCCATAAAAAACCCCAAACTGGGACGTTGGGGATGGGCATCAAGATAGCTGAATAAATAGGTGGTTCTGCCATCTCTGGCGGGAAACGCTTCCCAAAAGTATTGACAATGATTCTGAATGGGTGTAAAAGAGACAATTAGATCCCCCGTATCATTCTCAGTAAAACCCTGAGCGCAACTGCCCACGACTAGACAAACCCCTTCCGGTTTTTCCCCCTGTCGCACTTGCTGAACAATGGGAGAGAAGTTGCCCATGGCATCAATCAGCAACCGAGTGTTTAACCCACCCGCCGCCTCGACGCGCACCCCATCGGGATGAATCACCGCCCCCTCAAATGCCGTTTTTTCCAAAAGCTGACCCCCAGCATCGAGAAACTTGGACTTGAGCGTATCCAGGAGGAAAACCGGGTCAACGCCAATATTCAGGACATCCCGCACCCAGACATCCTCTCCACCTAAAAAACTAACCCGACCTGGGTTATACTCAGATGCGATCGCGTCCTCTAATTCTTCAGGCGATAACAGGTCAAGTTCCAGGAATACCTCAAGTTCAGGGCGGGAAATATTCCACTCTTGATCTCTCCCCCGCAAAATTCCCCGTTCCAATAGGGCGACGCGCCAGCCACGCTTTTGCAACGCAGCAGCCAGTAAAATGCCTAAGGTACCACCACAGATAACGATATCCCAATCGATGGTTCCCAATGGCTCAATTGATTCCTTAACCACCTGAGGAATCGGCGTGGTACCGTCTCGCAACGCTTGCCAGAATTGGTCAGCCTTCCGCAAGCCTCCCAAGACATCCCCCGGTAACTGGGAAAGAATTTGTTCAGTTTGATTCATGACTCTCTCTCTTGGCACAGATGCTCCCTCTACATCCTAATCTGCGAACGGTGAGATAGAAGGCGGAGGGGCAGGAGGCAAGGAACAAGGAACAAGGAAATGATATAACGGTTCAATAAAACATGACCTAGGCAGAATGACACTCACTTAAACTGGGTTCGTAGTAGGCACTAAAGTGCCAGCAGCGCTAAAGCGCTTACTACAAACTCTAAAGTCAGTGTTATTCGACTTAGACAGACTTTACTGTTGAACCCTCAATCCCTTTTGTTCCCTGTTCCCTTGTTTTAATGACACATTGAGGAGAACGTCAAAAATGAATAAACTATTTTTATTCGCTATTATCGCTATCGGCTCTATGGGATTCACGACTCCGGCTGTCGCTGAAACTGAAACCGCCGCATCGGGAAATGTCCAGGCTGAGTTTTCCTATCAAAACCAAGAATGGTGTTTAGAAAACGCTCAATTAAAAATCAGTCGGGATGGCAAAATTGTTTTCAATCAATCGCCATCATCAGACGCGGGAATTTGTCGGTTTACGGATTTACAAGTCCGCAACTTAGATGTTAACCCCGAACCCGAAGTTATCTTAGATGTCTATACGGGTGGAGCGCATTGCTGTTGGGTTTCTTTAATTTATCGCTACGATGCGGCTCAAGATACCTATACAGCAACAGAACAGTTTTGGGGTAATGCGGGTTATGAATTCAAAGACTTAAATCAAGATAAAATGCCCGAATTTTGGACGCGGGACGATAGCTTTGCTTATGCCTTTGCCTCTTATGCCGGTTCGTCCTATCCCTTGCAAATTTGGCAGTATCGCAACGGCAAGATGGTGGATGTAACGCGCAGCTATCCACAACTGATCTACAATGATGCCTATCAGCTATGGCAGCGTTATACCGAAAATGAGTATCCGGAAGTAGGTAGAGGAGCATTAGCTGCCTATTTAGCAGATAAATATATGCTCGGTCAAAGTGAAGATGGTTGGCAGCGTGTTCGCCAAGCTTATCAGGGAAATGATCGGGAGTCATTCTTTAGTGATTTACGCAAGTTTCTCCAACAAACGGGTTATATTAGAAACCCTGGAGAAACAGCCTATTATCGGCTAGCTGAGTTCGAGCCAACTGGACTGTACAATCAATGTCCCCAAGGAACTAGTTTAATGACGGCTGGGGAAACTGATAACTATCGTTTTGCCATCTGTGTGGGTGATTCAGGTCAATATTATATGGGACAATCAAAGCGCACGGGAGATTCGATTACAGTGAAACATAAGCAGGATGATCCAGAGAATTCGTTCCATCGTGGCGATACGGTTTATCGCCTGCAAATGGATGAAAGTGATTCGGCGAATTTGTATCTGGAAGTCTATCAAAATAATCAGCGATTATTGAGGGAAATGGCACAGAAGGTTTATTCATCGATTTAGATTTAGAAACGGTAAAAGAGGGCGGTTGTAGACGCGGAGCGGCTTCCCGTAGGGTAACCGCAGCTATACAAACCAAACCCGCCTGCGTGGGTTTCCACACCCCTTCGCCGATTTTGTAGGTTGGGTTGACGAATGTTACCCAACACCCTCGGAACAAAAACAGCCATTTATGGTAAGGACACGGCAGATTTAATAAAAGAGGGCGGTTGAAACCGCAACTACACAAACCAAACCCGCCTGCGCGGGTTTCCTGTCGATTTTGTAGGTTGGGTTGACGCATGTTACCCAACACCCTCGAAACAAAAACAGAGCTTATGCACACACGCCATTTATGGTAGGGACACGGCATTGCCTATCCGTGTCAACTTAAGACTTTGTATGACTAGCGCTCAAAGTTTAGATCCCCCTAAATTCCCCTTCAAAAGGGGGACTTTGATTCCATTTATTATTCCCCCCTTTTTAAGGGGGGCTAGGGGGGATCTCTTATTAAGGCGGATTGATCTGATTGGGTTTGTATTCCAACCGTCATCCGCATACACTTATTTGATGTTAGCGTCCTGTTCAGTTGAGTCAGGAAATGAACATTCAACGGTAATCTTTAGGTTACTTTTAGCTGTTCCTTTGGTGACATAAGGGACGCCAGCTTCACCACCCAGTTCGATACCAAATTCTAGGGTGACTTTGTTGACATTCGCGATCGCCATTTTTTTAAAGGCACTTAATGTGTAAATTGTGTACGCTCGAATTGTGCCTTGAATCGCCTTGAAGTTCTGCACCATTTGTTTTTGAGCTTTGGCGACTTGAGGGCTTTTGGGAACTGCGCCTTCCTCTTCCTCTTCCTCTTCGTCTGTGGTAATGGCAGGAATGTCTACGTCTTCCGTGGCTTCAATATAGATGATGGTTTGATTGTCGAGCTTAATGGGGATGAGTTGAGGCATGATAATTTGATGGGGTGGCACTGGTTATTATTTACCATAATTTCGAGGGCGACAACCGTTCGGGACGATGAGCCGAAAGTTTGCCATGATAAGGAAATAACTCCTGATAAAGATTGTTGACGATGAGTCGGGATGCCTTGGTTGTTGGTATAAATAAGTATGAGCGATTGAATCCCCTGCAAGCACCAGGGGGAGATGCTGAGGCGGTAGCTCAACGACTCGAACAGTATGGTGAGTTTAAAGTAACCCGACTCCCAGGGGTAAAGGATAAGCAGAATAACCGGATTCGGGTTGGTCAGAAAACCAAGGTAACACTGAGTCAGCTAGAAGACGCGATCGCACAATTGTTTATGCCAGAGGGTCGGTCTGCTCCTGATACAGCGATATTATACTTTTCTGGGCATGGACTGCGGAAAAATCGGGGAATTCAGGAAGGCTTTTTAGCCAGCAGTGATGTGAATCCGGAGGTGGGAAACTGGGGATTATCTCTACAGTGGTTACGTCGATTGCTGCTTGCAAGTGAGGTGCGACAGCAAATTATTATCCTGGATTGCTGTTACAGTGGGGAGGTTCTCAACTTTGCTGAAGCTGATCCAGGGGAGCGAGGGAAAGGACGCGATCGCTGTTTCATCGCCGCATCACGAGAGTTCGAGGTGGCGTATGAGGGAATTGATGGGAGTCATAGTGCGTTTACGGCGGCTTTACTAGAGGCTCTCGAACCCACGTCAGAGCGCTGGGTGACGAATTACACGGTAGTGGAGCGTCTGCATCAAATTGGCTCAGAGTTCCCCCAACGCCCGATTTGTACCAATTCTGGGACACCGATTAATCTTACTCGTTGTCTGACACCACTACAACCCAAGTCAGGGACTCTGAAACCTGAATTAGCAGCTTCTCCCCATAATTTAAAGCATAGTGGTGTGATTGAATTTGTGGGACGCTCGGAAGTCCTGGAACAATTACACCAAAGGTTACAGCAAACTGAGCGCATCGCTATTTGTGCCGTAGCCGGGATGGGAGGTGTGGGTAAAACCGAATTAGCTCTACAGTATGCCCTACACCACCAGAAACAGGGAACGTACCCCGGTGGGTTGTGCTGGATACAGGCGGGGGATGGAGTCGTGGGAACTCAGATTGTTAGTTTTGCCAGAACTCAATTAGATTTACAGTTACCGGATGGGTTAGAGCTAACCGAACAGGTGGCTTACTGCTGGCGACATTGGCGTTTAGGGGATGTCCTATTTATTTTCGATGATGTGCGAAATTATCGGCAGATAAAACCCTATCTCCCACCTGCGGAATCGCGGTTTAAGGTGTTGATTACTACCAGACGGCAAAGGTTAGGGGCATCTTTTCAAAGGATACATCTGGATGTACTCACAGAAGCAGCCGCTATAGCCTTGTTCGTGTCATTGATTGGACAAGAACGGATAGAGGCGGAACCAGAACAGGTAAAACGTCTATGTCAACAATTAGGCTATTTACCCTTGGGATTGGAATTAGTGGGGCGGTATTTACAGCGTAAGCCGGATTTGTCATTAGAGAAAATGTGCCAACGTTTGCAGTTAAAGCACCGTTCTCTGCAAAATCCAAATGAGGACATGACGGCACAATTGGGGGTTGAGGCTGCATTTGAGTTGAGTTGGCAAGAACTAAATAAACGTGCTCAGAAGTTAGCCTGTTTTCTCAGTTTATTTGCCTTGGCTCCCATCCCCTGGGAATGGGTGGAACAATGCGGTTCAAAGGAAGATGAAGAAGCGTTAGAGGATGCTAGAGATGATGAATTGGTGAATCTAAGCTTATTGGAACGGGTAGATACAGAGAGTTATCAACTGCACCAACTGATTCGGGAATTCTTGAACGGGAAGTTAGAGGAATTAACGGAAGCATCAGAACTTAAACAAGGGTTTTGTTTGGTAATGGTCATCGTGGCACAGCAGATTCCGGAGACGCCAACGAAAGATGATATTGTCATCGCCACGCCGACGATTCCCCACTTAGCTGAAGCCGCAACCACTCAGCAGGATTGGTTAAGTGATCAGTATTTAATCTACCCCTTTGTCGGCTTAGGTCGATTTTATCAAGGTCAAGGACTTTACAAACAAGCCTTACCCTGGCGTAAGCAGTGTTTATCAGTAACGCAAGAACGTTTAGGGGATGACCATCCATTAGTAGCAACCAGTCTCAACAATCTGGCATATCTCTACTCATCACAGGGAAGGTATAGTGAAGCTGAACCCTTGTATCTGCAAGCTTTAGACTTGAGAAAACGCCTCCTGGGGGATGACCATCCCAATGTAGCAACCAGTCTCAACAATCTGGCTGGACTCTACGATTCCCAGGGAAGGTATGAAGAAGCGGAACCTTTGTATCAACAAGCCTTAGAGTTGAGAAAACGCCTCCTGGGTGATGACCATCCCGATGTGGCAACCAGTCTCAACAATCTGGCATATCTCTACAAATCACAGGGAAGGTATAGTGAAGCTGAACCTTTGTATCAACAAGCTTTAGAGTTGAGAAAACGCCTGCTGGGAGATGACCATCCTGATGTGGCAACCAGTCTGCACAATTTAGCAAAACTCTACTCATCACAAGGAAGGTATGGTGAAGCCAAACCTTTGTTTCAAAAAGCCTTAGAATTATACAAACGTTTGCTGGGAGATAAACATCCTCATGTAGCAACCAGTCTGCACAATCTAGCAAAACTCTACTCATCACAGGAAAGGTATGGAGAAGCCGAACCTTTGTATGAACAAGCCTTAGAGTTGAGTAAACGTCTCCTGGGGGATGACCATCCGACAACAATTACTATCCGTGAAAATTTGCAAGAAATGCGCGAACAATGGCATCAATAGGTTTTAATACCAAGTTGCAGTCTAAGGTAGAATCTGTCATGCTGAGCAGAACCCTTCACGACCTTCGAGGGCAGGCTCCGTGAAACGGAGTGACGCGAAGCATCTGTCCAGATTCCGACGCTCGTTCCGACGCTCGTTCCTCGCTACCGCTTCGCTAACGCTATAGCTGCGCTTCACGCTTCGCTCTCCAATGACATGATAGAACGCAACTCGGTATAAGGCGCTGATATCTGAAGGGTAGGGGGTAGGGGCTCTTTCATTGCCCATTGGTGTCAACTTAATCTTAAAACGAAAGCAATACCTTGATGCTAACCCCTCCCTAACCCTCCCCTTATCAAGGGGAGGGAATATTTCCCCCCAAAGCATCGGGGGGATTAAGGGGGGTTCTTTTTAAGCTGTGTCTATTTACTCTTCGACATTTCCCCCTCATCCCCTAGCTTAAGTTGACACCAATGTTCCCAAGTCCCTACATTGTTATAGTTCCCGATAAAATCGGTAAAATGAATAATCATCTTGAAACGGATAATCATCAACAACATGATGGATAATACCGCTATCAATCAGCATTTGTCCGATGCTAATCGCCTCTTGTCGAGAACCCTGAATCCGTTGCGCTAGCCATTCCACCGCTTCTGCACCAATGAAGCATTGAGGATAAAGATTTCCCCGATCGCGGCGGTCTTTTATTTCTACACCATCGGCACCCCGCATCGCTGCAACCAATGCTTCAAGTTCTGTCTCGGTGAGGGTTTTGGCTGGGGTGATTGTCTTGGACAATGATCCGGATATCTCAGTCGCTACAGTGAGAGAGTCTTGCGGTTGAGAAATGGAAGTATGATTAGATTGATCACCATTCGTTGGCTCAATTGATCGAGGAGAAGGTGTTGGTGCATCCCGATATAATAACAGATTAAATATTTCTTCAAGTTGAGGCGATCGCAGATGCAAATCCCGCTGCGGAAAGGGAATCTCAATCCTATGATGGCGCATACAGGCTTCAATCCGGTAGTTAAGATCACTTTTGACTTTAAACTGTTTCTTGGGTTCTCCAGTCCACACCAGTAAATCAAAGTCCAGGGAACTCTCACCAAAGCCCTGAAACCATACCTGAGGCGGCGGTTGCAGCAGCACTTCGGGATGATTTTTAACAGCTTCGAGTAACGCGGATTGGACTTTATCGATATCTGATCCATACGCCACACCCACAGGAATCCGCAGCCGAGAAATCGGGTTCCCATGACTCCAGTTAATCACCTCAGTCTCTAAAAAGCGGGAGTTGGGGACAATAATCGTAACTTGATCTAAAGTACAAATCTCCGTACTGCGTGCACCGATGCGTTCCACAGTTCCCAGTAATTCCCCCACTTTGACAAAATCACCGATTTGGATGGGGCGTTCAAAGGTAATAATAATCCCACTAATAAAGTTATTGGCAATATTCTGAACGCCAAAACCAATCCCCACACCGAGAACACTGGCAAGAATGGTTAATGATCCAACATCTAAACCCCAAATTTGTAACAGTACAATGAATCCAAGAAAGGTGAGAATATACTGGGTGAGGATAGTAATCACCTCTTGCAATCTGGGTTCAGCCCCCGTATGGGCTAAGACGTAGGATTTAAACAACTTGGTGAGAGAACTAACCGCAAACCACAATCCAATGGTTAAGCCCAAAAGCAACAGCAATTCTAGGGCAGAATATTTGCTAGTGCCTAAGCTAATCACTGGCGCATTGAGAATATCGAAAACCTTAGCGATAAAATCGAATAACTCATAGCGCCAGATCCGACTGGCGGGAAACAAATCGGTCACATAATAGGCGATCGCGAGCCATAACCCGCCCTGTAACCCCAGTCGGGCAAGGCGTACCATGAATTGAGCCGGATCTTCCCAGGCGTGAAAGGAGGATGTAGGTTGTCCCAGCCATACCCTCAAGCGATGAGACGCCCATTTTCCTAGAAACAGTAAAGCAAGATGAATCGCGATCGCAATCAGTATTGCCCCAAAGACAAAGCCTAACGCCTGACGCACATAGACCGGCGATCGCTCAAATTGCGCTTGTACTAATGCCCTCTCCAGAATATCCTGCCAAATTCGGGCTTGCCGATAAGCGGTGAATTCTGGTAGCAAATCTCCGTCTGTCACGGTTAGCAGATGGCGTGAACCGGGCTGGGAAAGAATCGTTGTCCGTCCCTCCTCCTGATTCACTTCAATGCGGACAGGGTTAGGCGATTGCACCGCTTGCGCCAACGCTTCGTTGATCTGCCGAACACGATTTTCTGCTGTAAAGTTATTATTTAAACTTCTCACCTGTAATAAAACGCGACCGTCTAGCACCACAGGCGCTTTGTCATTGCGATTCGTTGGAGAAGTCTGAGCAAAGGTGGGAACTGGGTTGAGTGTCAGCAGCAGCGTCAGTAACGCCAACAGGATAAACCGCCAAAATGTAGAGACGTAGCATGCTACGTCTCTTAGCAGGGGGAGCCGGGGGAGCATCTTGCTCACTACATTGAGCATCTTACTCGCTACTAATACCCAATTTAAATGCATGACAGTTTAGCACCGGATAGTAGACATTACTAATTGAATAAATTTAATGCTTCGCCCCTGCGAATGGGGATTGGGCGAAGCATTTGCGTTGGGTTCTTGGCATAAAACCGAGACATCTGGGCGCAAATGCTTCGCCCCTACGAATGCCCTGCTAGACGGCGATGTGGGCGAAGGTTGAGGACGCGATCGCTCTAAAATAGTGCTAGCCATCGCCCAAGCCCCAAATGTGGTTAAAAGTAGAACTCCTACCCCAATTGACCAAACCACCACTTTTTGTTGGGGGATAGACTTCATCGACGGCGTAAAGCTGGATACGTTGGGACTCTGGGCGGTGGCGTTCAGGTCATTGGTGTGGAGTAATGTTGCCGTCATCTTATAAGGACCCATCCGTAGGGTATCCTTAAACGAAATGGGTTGATTGGCTTGACGCAGCGGTCGCCCATTCAGAAAGGTACCGTTAGCACTGCGTTGATCGGTAACATAGATCTGGTTATTTTCCACCGTAATCAGGACGTGAAACCGCGAGATCTCTGGGTGGGCAAGTTCCAATCGAGACACCGACTCTCCCCCCCAATACTCTGGCATCTGGTCAAATTCTCGACCGATCGCGATCGGTGCGGTGAGTAGCGATCGCTTGACTTCTCCCATTTCTGGGTCTTCCCAGGTTAATTGAATATACATAGACTTGGTAGACCTCGAACACCTGCTATAGTAATGGTTCCCGTTTTTTTATAGATATTTTGGGCGAAACCGAAACCGCAACGCCTGCTGTTACGTCAAACGCTTTGGGTATTGGATTTAACGATTCGGCAAAAAAATCTGGACAAAGGTAACTATGATTGGGTCACTATCCAAATCATATCTTTAAAAATAATTACGATAATAGGTCAAGGATTCATTTTTCCTGTAAAGAGCGGTAGGGCATGAGCTTCAATCTTTTCCGTCGATTTCAATCCACGACTACGGATCAACCCCTCGGTGGACGCTATAAAATCGAGAGTCAACTGGGAATAGGCGGATTTGGTCAAACCTTTCTGGCGCAAGACCTACATTTACCCGGTCACCCCCAATGCGTGATTAAACAGCTTAAACCCAAAACTACTGACGCCGCCAGCCTAGAAACCGCTAGACGCCTGTTTGACACCGAAGCTCAAGTCCTCTATCAACTGGGTGATCATGACCAAATCCCCCGACTGCTAGCACATTTTGAAGAAAATCAGGAATTTTATTTAGCACAAGAATTGATTCTTGGCAATCCCCTAACCCAGGAATTCAAAAAAGGTCAGCAATGGTTAGAATCTCAAACGATAGCCCTGTTGCAGGATATTCTCCACGTTTTAGCTTATGTGCATGAGCAAAATGTGATTCATCGCGATATTAAACCCTCTAACCTGATTCGCCGCCAACAGGATGGCAAAATTGTCTTGATTGACTTTGGTGCGGTTAAACAAGTCACCACCCAATTTAGCCATCCCCAATCTGGACAAACTAATTTAACCATTTCCATTGGTACCCAAGGCTATGTTCCCAAAGAACAGTTAGGTGGACAACCCCGGTTTAGTAGTGATGTGTATGCGGTAGGTATCTTAGGGATTCAAGCCTTAACCGGGACTCATCCCAGAGTGCTTCGGGAAAATCCGGAGACGGGAGAAATTCAGTGGCGGGATTTAGCACCTCATGTTAATCTCAACTTGGCGGAGATTCTGGATCAGATGATCCGGTATGATTTCCGCGATCGCTATCAAACCGCCACCGAAGCTCTGTTCGCCCTGCAAAGTCTATCCAGCGATATCTCACCCTCCGATACGACGCAACGATTACCCGATTCCTCAGACACCACAGCATCGGTTCAGGGACAAACCTCAACCCAGATTTGGATACCAACCGATTCTCCAACCCCATCCTCATCAGACACAAGTAGCACTCAGTTACCCGAAACCTGGCGTAATTCCCAACCCTCATTAGGGAGTTCGGTTCCCACAATCGTTACACCGGGTTCAAACCCAAAACGATGGCTGAATCTTTGGTGGGTTGTGGCAATTTTAGGCGTTATCGGGGGAACTGCTGGAGTTGCGACAACGCTGCTGATTCCCCAGCTTACCAGCCAAACGACGAATCAGACTCAGGAGTTAACCTCCAAGTCTGCGAACCCTGCAATTCAACCATCGCCAGCATCATCCCCTGAACCTTCCCCCACGGATGAGACACCAAGGAATCCTAGTTCAGACTCAGACTCACCCACGTCTAAAAAGACTACCCCGGATACAGCAAAACCAGGTGAACCAACCTCTCCAGCTACTTCACCGGAAACAACTCCCACCCCTTCTCCTCAAAAGTCACCGATAGTTACTCAAAATTCGGCTACCCCAAAACCAACAACGCCGACGCCAAATCCCGTGGCGCAAAAGCCGACAAAAGTTCAGCCAACACCATCGCCTGTTCCATCGGCTTCTCCTGCGCCAAAACCCCAAGTGGATACAGCAACCGCACAAACCCATTGGCAACGCTGCTATGATTTAAACACCCAGCAGCGTCCAACCGAAGCGATTCAGGCGTGCGATCGCGCCTTGGCAATTAACCCTGATTATCCAGAAGCGTTATGGAGTAAAGGCGCAGCGTTGGATCAATTAAGAAGACACCAAGAAGCGCTAAACCTCTACGAAAAAGCCACAACCCTGAAGCCAGATTTTGCCGAAGCCTGGATTAATCAAGGTGTTGCTTTGATTTTATTAGGTCAATCGGAGAAAGCGATTCCGGTTCTTGATCGCGCTATTCAGCTTAAACCCAATTCCGCCAACGCCTGGATTAACAAAGCCGAAGCCTATATGGAATTGGAACGGTTTGATGACGCGATCGCGTCTTTGAAAAAGGCGCTAGAAATTCAACCCAATAACGAATATGCTGCAACCATGTTAATCGCAGCCGAAGCGAAAAAATAAACGGTTTAGCATTTAAACCTTAATGTCAACAACAGCCAAACCGTTTATCCTATATAGCGCTATAACACCAAGGGAAATAATCCAGATTTAGACTCAAGTTCCGCTTGATCTTGTACTTGCAAGAAATCGCACAGAATCTTAGTCACTAAATCCACCGCGCCGACTCTATTTTTATAGACATCTAAATGAGCGTAGGGAATGGCTTCAAAGAGTAGGCGCTGTTGGGGGAATAGCACCCGATCAAAGTGCCAATTGGGAATATCGGTGATCCGAATGATCTGAATCTGTTTGCTGGGATTTGTATAGTAGCAGAGAATTCGATTGGTGTATTCAGTTGGTAAGGAATTAATCATGGGAAGTGATACCACAAGAAACAGGATAGAGGAAATAAAGTTATCGATGCGTTAACCCACAGTCAACCTGATCGAACTGTTCAGAATAAGTGGCAAAGGGGAAAATTGCCAAAGGACAAGTCTTCCATTTTCCTTTAACGGATACGCCTAGTTGTTGACAGTAACCTCCCCAACCTTTTTGAGGTTGATAGTGACCACAATGGCGACAGATTGATATTGAATAGTTGATGGTTTCCATGACATTACTTTATTAAACTGAGGTGATCAAAAAAGGTCTGCACGGATCAAAAAGGTGGTTTTAAACAGGATTCAAACAAAGTCGGATTGACAACTAATTGATTGAGCCAATAGCATGATCTGACAAATGGCAACTCATTCCCTCCTGAATATACGATTCCAGTTTTAAACGCATCTCCAAAGAATAATAAGCCAAGGTTTGCTTCTGAGGATGGTGTTGGTTGGATTGAACAGCTTGAACTTGAGGATCATTGGATAACTTGCACAAAACGTAGAACAATAAATCCTGGCGTAAGTTAGGATAGTCAAATAAAAGTTGGCAAAACTTTTCAGGATAAGCGTCTAAGGCGTTTTCAATTTCTTCTTGAATCACCTTAAACAGGCTATTTTTGAGGTCTACATTATTAGACATGGTTCTATTTACAAATCGATTAAGCTAGTTGGATTGAGGAATTATTACCATAGTTTATGGCAATTCAGTAAGGATAATTACTGAATCCATGAAAATATTGTTGGGGAAATCAAGTTAACTAGATTGAGTTTCGTGAAAACGCCTCAAACCTTTACAAAATACGAAAGACGTAGCTTGCGTCTCAAGGGCAGCGAGTTCCCCACCGTTAACTGTAATTGTTCCCGCCAACTTTAGGTTTGCTCAATTGTCAAGCTGGCTCATCGTCGCAAATAGTTAAATTTTTGGGATGAAATTGTTTGATGGTTACGCTCATGAGTTTGGCGCTTTCTTCAAGGATATCTTGTTGATAACCGTGCTGGGATGATTCAGCGTCTTGAACGGTATCAAAGGGACCAAAGTAGTAAATGCACCAGGGATGATCGGTAATGATTTCTAGCCAATAAGCTAATCCCAGTTTGGACAATATTTCTAAAGATATTTCTTTTTTTAAGTTCATTTCATGATCATCTCCTTCAATGCTATCGGACGGCTGTTGTAAGTACCTTGGCTTTCCCAGATACCCCAGATTTCCCTTACCCTAAAACTTATTCAGCAGCCCCTACTTGAGCGGTTTCGGTGACAAAATCCTCGATCATCTCGTGTAAGGCTTGAGTCATTTGCTGCACCGAGTCTTGAATCATCTGGAGATATTCTAACTGTTGAGCGTGGCTCAGGTGTTGTTGGGAGTCTTCCAGAAGTTTTAGGAAAATCTTGATCAGGAGCATTTGTTCTTCCAGCTCCTGGGATATTTTATAGGTAAACCCATACGTTAAGCGACTCATTTGGGCTTGGGGTGAGTCAGAAGAGCTTACCTGTTGTAAGATTTGCATTTTAGGAAAACCTACCTTATCACTTTTCAAATATTGAAAACTCGTGTTTTTTATATCTTATTTACAGACTACACGATCCCAAAATTTAGTCAAGAGATTGTTATAGGTTGGTTTTTTAGTTTGTATGATTTAAATAAAAAATGTTTGCGTTCATTATGTTTGTGTGTTTTTTAAAAGTAGTTTTATTTTTTGAATACTACACTATACAACAAACACCTTATGTCAATCTAAAATGTGAGTTTATTGACCCTAATTTATAGGATAATAGACTCACAAAGTGTTAAGATTTGTTGTGAATATGTATTAGTTGGTATGATTTTGGGTGTTTTTTATCTATTACCTCAATATGTAGGGCAAAATGAGATCATCGCATTGAGGTTCATCGAGTACCAATTCAGTCATGCCAGTTAAGCCAGTTTAGGAGAACCCAATTTGATGTTGAGATGCACTTTGTCGCGTCCATTCAACATCAATAAAGAAATTATTGTATAAGTGCGTTACAGTTTTTTCAGAACCTCCCCAACAGGATGCTATCCGCTCAACACAGGACAACTGTGGACAAGATAGCCATGACTGAGGCTTAAAAGCCTACGTTAAAGAGGTCAAGACACCTACGAATGCTTTCCAGTTTGTAGCCCTGTCGTCAAGGATTAAACAGGTTTATTGAGCTAAGCCAGTGTCTTTGACCGAACAAGCCTCTTTAACTTTGTCGAGGAACACGTTACCGGAGCAATCCGAGATTAAAACTTATGTTTGTGTTTGTACTGGACAAAAATAAAAAACCGCTCGCTCCTACTCACCCAGCACGCGCCAGAAAGTTGCTTCGTACTGGCACAGCGTCAGTGTTTCGTCGCTTTCCATTCACCATCATTTTGCCTGACACACAGGTGAAGGACTCTCAAGTCTCAGAATACAGATTAAAAATTGACCCAGGAGCGAAAGTCACAGGGATTGCCGTCCTCAAAAGCAATGTGGTGGTATGGGCAGCCGAATTAACTCATAGGGGGTTCGCCATCCGAGATGCGCTTACCACCCGCCGTCAAGTGAGACGATCACGACGCAATCGCAAAACTAGATACCGTAAAGCACGGTTCAATAACCGCCGCCGTCCCTTCAGGTGGTTGCCACCATCTCTAAACAGTCGAGTTCAAAATATATTGACTTGGGTAAGGCGATTATCACGAGTCTGTCCGATCATGGGCATTAGCCAGGAGCTAGTCAGGTTCGATCTACAAAAGATGCAGAACTCAGAGGTATCTGGCG
>NZ_JAVJRX010000149.1:0-7673 GCF_040219735.1 Coleofasciculus sp. G1-WW12-02
GTCATTTGTCATTTGTCATTTGTCATTTGTCATTTGTCATTTGTCATTTGTCATTTGTCATTTGTCATTTGTCATTTGTCATTTGTCATTTGTCATTTGTCATTTGTCATTTGTCATTTGTCATTTGTCGAAAACTGCTTGTACTCTGTCGGGGCGGGTTTAGGGATATCAGGGTGAAAACCTTGCCGTTAGCGGTAAAACTCGCCCCTGCTTCCCCTGCTTCCCCTGCTTCCCCTGCTTCTTCTGCTTCCCCTACTTCTTCTGCTTCCCCTACTTCCCATCATCTCATTTTCCAGACACGCCAACTTCTAACGGCGATCGCGAAACAGAAAGATAAAAGCAATCACCACAGCTATCACCCCTGTGCTAATACTTCCCCAAAATACAGTCGTAAAAAAGAAGGGTGTATCTTTAGCTGGGGGCAGTTGTTCGACCAAAACCGTCGCGGCAATACTGCTGACAATCAATCCGATGCCAATTAAAGCGACTGTCGTATTTAACGTGCGATTACTCTTTGTTTGTTCAATACCACTTACGCTACCAATCGTCCGAATCAAATTTTCCATCAATGGCAATCCTGGACGGAATGTCGCGCCATCTGTGGCAACTTGTTGCAGATATTTTTCATTGGCTACTTCACTAAAGTGGTTCAAAAATTTTAAATAGCTGCTTGTTTCTCGTTCTAGCTTTTGAATCCGCTTTTGATAATTTTCTAAATTCCTCTGAATCGTTGTCATATAATACTCTAGGTCATTTAAATTCATGGCATAATCCGATAATGTGGGTAAGGTCTGAATTAAGGTTGATTGAAGTTCTTTTAAATTCAAGCCTTGGGCAGGAATCGGATTTGGCAAGGTACGGACACTGGCAACTAAACTTCTAATCCTATATGACTGAAGTTTTAACTCTTGGGTACGGCAGCGACTTTGCCAGTATGCCCAAATAATTTTATGGCGATAGCTAAATAAGCGGATTAAATCTAAGTGAATATCATACATATTTTGCCGAATTTCTGTAACTTTTTTCCCAGCCGGAAACATACAGATTATCAAATGATAGTTTTCTTGACTAAAAGACGTCCAGTCTTGCTGCCAATTATCGGGAGAATGCCAATATTCAAATACCCTTGCTCCCAACAATCGTCCTTGTTCTCTAAATTCAGGAATCCATTTAGGATTGGGGGTGAGCTGTTCATAACAGTCTTTAGCCAATTGCTTGGGATCTTGATTACTATCAGCAATTTGTACAGACACTAGCCAAGTTTGACCAATTGTGCCTTGCTTAGTAGGGAGCAGTTCCCAAGTATTAAACTGATGATTAATGTGAGAAGCAATAATTTTCTTGAGTTTGCTTAAGGTTTCAATGCGTTGGGTTGCATCATTAGGTTGTTTGGTTTCAGCATCTTTATAGTCCCCCGAACAATTGACTTGCAGGGCGTAAATATCCCCAAGTTGTAGCACCCGATAGTATCCATCTAAGGGAGATTCAAATGCCTTAACCAAGAGTTGAACATAATCAGCTTCGGGATTTTCTAGGGCGGCTAATTTGCTGAGTTGGTCATTGTCTAAGCTGGGATCGATTTTTTGCCAAAACTGTTGGCGGTGTTGATTGAATTCAGGTAGAGATTGACCGAAACTATCGCGCAGATCATATAAGAATAGATCGACGGTAGGGTAGATTAGCTGAGTCGGTTTGTTCATCATTGATGACACGGGGAACAGGGGTGGGGGAGATGAGGGAGATGAGGGAGATGGGGGAGATGAGGGAGATGGGGTAGGAAGTTAACTCAAAATTCACGCGCCAGGTTTCCTTGAGCCTAGGGTTGGGTTTCCCCATCCCCAGAGGTTGCGGTCTAAAGATAGCAGATTTTTCTCCACAGCCCCTTTAGCCCCACAGCCCCACAGCCCCTTTAGCCCCACAGTCCCCCCGCCCCTGGAGCTAATTCTATGAAGTCGGCAACAGTTTTTACCAAATGTAACGGATTGCAAAGTATAATGAAATCCAGATTACACCGACAAGCACCTAACTAAAGAGTATTACTATCAGATGCGAGTTGCGATCGCTGGAGCGGGTTTAGCTGGACTTTCCTGTGCCAAATATCTCACGGATGCAGGTCACACCCCTATTGTTCTAGAACGTCGGGACGTTCTCGGCGGAAAAGTTGCCGCTTGGCAAGACGAAGATGGGGACTGGTACGAAACCGGATTACATATCTTCTTCGGTGCCTATCCCAATATGCTACGGCTGTTTAAGGAGCTAGATATTGAGGAGCGGCTACAGTGGAAAGACCATACCATGATTTTCAATCAGCCAGAGAAACCGGGCACCTACTCTAGGTTTGATTTCCCGGATTTACCGGCGCCGATTAACGGAATTATTGCGATTCTACGGAATAACGATATGCTGACCTGGTCGGAGAAGATCCGGTTTGGCTTGGGTTTGATTCCAGCCATTATCAATGGTCAGAAGTATGTTGAACAGATGGACAACTATTCCTTCTCCGAGTGGTTAGAGCGCCAAAACGTACCGCCACGGGTAGAAAAGGAAGTCTTTATCGCCATGGCGAAAGCCCTTAATTTTATCAACCCTGATGAAATTTCGGCAACCGTGGTGTTGACGGCACTGAATCGCTTTCTCCAGGAAAAGAATGGGTCAAAAATGGCATTCCTGGATGGTTCCCCAACGGAGCGCCTCTGTAAACCCCTGGTAGACTATATTACGGCAAGGGGTGGAGACGTGCGATTAAAGGCTCCGGTGAAGGAATTTTTACTCAATCCGGATCAGACGGTACAGGGATTTTTAATTCGGGGTGAAAATGGGGACGAAGTGCTGACGGCGGATGCCTATGTCTCGGCAATGCCTGTAGATCCCTTAAAGTTAATCATGCCTCAATCCTGGCGAAAGATGGAATTTTTCAATAAGCTAGAGGGGTTAGAAGGGGTTCCGGTGATTAACCTACATCTGTGGTTTGACCGGAAATTAACAGATATTGACCATCTCCTGTTTTCGCGATCGCCGCTTTTGTCAGTTTATGCTGACATGAGCAATACCTGTCGGGAATATGCCAACCCTGACCGTTCTATGCTGGAATTAGTCCTCGCCCCTGCTAAAGATTGGATTGGTAAATCCGATCAGGATATTGTTGAGGCGACGTTGGCAGAACTTAAGAAACTCTTCCCCAAGCATTTTGACAATGATACCCCTGCCCAGTTGCTCAAGTATCACATCGTCAAAACCCCACGTTCAGTTTACAAAGCTATTCCGGGACGACAAGCCCATCGCCCCTCCCAAGAAACGCCCATCGCCAATTTTTATCTGACTGGCGATTACACCATGCAACGTTACCTTGCCAGTATGGAGGGTGCCGTACTTTCTGGTAAGCTGACATCGCAGGTGATTGTCAGGCGTCATGAGTCAGGAGAGTTAAGTCAAAGGGTGTTTAAGCAGGTGGACAGTAAAGAGGTTCATGAACCCTGCCCTACTTCGTGAGGACGGGGATTGCCAGAGGGAACCTGGGAGGAAGTCATGAATAGGGCATGAGTTAGTAGGGGCAACACTTCCGAACACTTCCCTAGTTCGGGTTTAAATGTAGGTCTAGGAATCTCGCTTACGCTGGGTGATGCCAGGACACACCCCTACTAATGCCTTAAGGGACGTAAACATTGCACGAGTGGATTATCTCCTATGAATCGTGTTCCAGTAGTTAGCAAAGAAGGAAAACCACTGATGCCTACCAAAGCGTCTAGGGCTAGACGGTGGGTAAAAGAAGGCAAAGCTGTCGGGAAATGGTCAGACCTCGGTGTCTACTACGTTCAGCTCACCGCACCATCGGCAGAGGCAGTGCAACCGATTGCTGTTGGGGTAGACCCCGGTAAATCCTATTCCGGAGTTGGCGTTCAATCTGCCCGTAGTACTCTACTGCAATTACATCTGATCCTCCCTTTCGGTCGTGTCAAGGAACGGATGAAAACCAGAGCCACCCTTCGTCGTTCTCGGCGGGGTAGGAGGATTACCCGTAAGGTTTCATTTAAACAGCGCAATCATCGCCAGTGTCGGTTCGACAACCGCAAGCAATGTAAATTACCTCCATCCATCAGAGCTTCGAGACAACTGGAGCTAAGGGTAGTCACTGAAGTGACGAAGATATTTCCGATAACTGCCATTGGTTACGAGCGCGTTAAAGCCGATGTAGACCAAACCAAACGGAAGAAAGCCAAATCAGGCAAGGGATTCTCCCCCGTCATGGTTGGACAAAACTGGGCAATATCTCAGATGGAGAAGATGGCTCCCGTCTACGTCCGGCATGGCTGGCACGAGGACGGGAATGGAACCTCTCAAATCCGAACTCAACTCGGACTAGACAAGGACAAGAAGAACAAGTCCGTTGCTAAACCAGACACCCACGCCGTCGATGGAGTGGCGCTAGCGTGCGGATACTTTATCAAGTATGTTCGCTTTACTGGTTCTAACTCTCACGGCTACGTTTGGAAGGGTAACGTCAACGTCACTTCCTCTCCCTTCAAAATCATCACCCGCCCTGGTGCTATTAAGCGGGGAAAAGAATACGGATTCTTCCGTCGCCAACTGCATTTTGAGATTACCAGTAAGGCAGGAATTAGAAAACCAAAAGGTATCCACGGAACAGTTAAAGGTTTTCGTGTTGCTGACTTAGTTAGAGCCGAGAAATCTGGAGTCAGTTATATGGGCTACGTGGGAGGTTATTCACCAAAAGTGAAAGTATTTGCTGTCTACGACTGGCAGTGGAAGCGAATTGGTTTATTTTCACCCAAAAAGATGGAGTTAATTCGGAGATCTAATGGTTTATGCGTGGCTTAAAAATTGGTAGTGTTCGGGGCATCGAACCCCTCACTCCACCCGCTATCCCTCCCCGCCCTACTTCGTGGAGGACGGGGATACCCACGATTTCGTTGTCGGGGCGGGTTGAGAGGAAACTTGCTCATCCTAACTCCACGATCTGTCTTTACACAAAAGCGAAGGTGAAAGCCCTCGTGATTCATCCGAGGGATGAAACCGAGCAGTCCTTAAATAGCCGAGGATTTATGTACAGACGTGCCATGGCACATCTGGAACATGACGTTTGACTTTTATGACTCAATCCAGGATCGACTCCTTAACCCCCAACCGATTGCCTGCAACGAATGCTTCAATTGCCTAAATCTCCGCCCATGAGAAAGCTGGTTCCTGAATCTGAGGCTTATGAAATCTGCCGTCAGATTACAGCCAAATACGCCAAAACGTTTTATCTGGCTACCTTACTTATGCCAGAAGAAAAGCGTCGTGCGATATGGGCAATATATTTCTGGTGTCGGCGAACCGATGAACTGGTGGATGGTCCCCAAGCCCGTTTAACGACGCCGGAAACCTTGGAACGCTGGGAACAGCAGTTAGAATCGGTTTTTGCGGGACAGCCAATCGAGGACGCGGATGTGGCGTTAGTGGATACGTTGCAACGATTCCCGATGGATATTCAACCATTTCGGGATATGATCGCGGGTCAACGGATGGACTTATTCCGCAGCCGTTATGAAACCTTTGAAGAACTTAAGCTGTACTGCTATCGTGTGGCGGGTACGGTGGGGTTAATGACGAGTCCAGTGCTAGGATTTGACTTGGCTTGGAGTCAAACGCCCTGGAATGGTCAATTTGAGACGAATCCAGTAGAGGAAGCGATCGCGTTAGGGATTGCTAAACAGTTGACAAATATCCTGCGCGATGTTGGCGAAGATGCACAAAGAGGTCGAATTTATCTGCCATTAGATGAATTGGCGCTATTTAATTATACCGAAGAGGATTTATTTAAGGGAGTTGTTGACGAGCGCTGGCAGGAACTGATGCGCTTCCAAATTCAACGGGCGCGTAAGTTTTATACTTACGCAGAAAAGGGTATTGGGGCGCTGAGTCGGGATGCCCGTTGGCCCGTCTGGGCGGCTACGATGCTGTATCAGGGGATTTTAGATGTAATTGAGCGTAATAATTATGATGTGTTTACGCAACGGGCTTATGTGTCTAAGGGGCGGAAGTTGCTGTATTTACCAGTCGCTTGGTTGCGGGCAC
The DNA here is from genome assembly GCF_040219735.1 of Coleofasciculus sp. G1-WW12-02. NCBI lineage: Bacteria > Bacillati > Cyanobacteriota > Cyanophyceae > Coleofasciculales > Coleofasciculaceae > Coleofasciculus > Coleofasciculus sp. G1-WW12-02. The sequence goes on from NZ_JAVJRX010000149.1 coordinate 6,076, forward strand.
AGGCGCTTTAATCGTCATTGATCACTGGTCATTTGTTTTTGAAAGTTGCTGGTAGGGGCGCAAAGCTTTGCGCCCAAATTCTTAAATTTGTTGCTTTGTTTATCCCTGACTAAATTGATAATTCCACAATCAGTCGGCGTTTCTCAAACAAGCGATTCGCGATCATGAGGTAAGGAACGATAGTAGTCAAACCCGCCCCTACACAAAAAACAAAATATTCCCGCCTTGATTTTGCCAGATGCTGTGAAAATTAGGCTACCCTTTTACCTAATCCCGCAACCTATATTCCCGTTGCACCCGCTATGAGTAACCGCCACTGGCTAAAGATTACTGAATACCTTTTCCTCGCTGGTTCAGCCTTGGGAACGGTTATCACCGCCGCAACTCAGCAGGCGGTTTACGCCGCCGCACCGATTACGATTACTCTGGGATTGAATCTAGCTAATCGAGGGCGATTTTATCAGAAGACTCATCAACAGACACAAACCGCGATCGCACAACTCCAACAACAAGCTACAAACTCAGACTCCCTCAGATCCCAGATTGCAAAATTACACGATGCGATCGCACAACTCCAACAACAAGTTACAAACTCAGACTCCCTCAGATCCCAGATTACCGAATTACACGATGCGATCGCACAATTCCCAATCCCAGAACCCATTAATCCCAATTCTCCCAGGATTCAGTCTACTGTAGAAGTTCAACTGCTTTTACCAGACAACATTTCCCGATGGCAATGTGTCAACAGCCTCACCGGAAATTTAGCGCCCATTACCACTCTGACTCTTCACCCAGACGGGCAAATTATTGCCACTAACACGATTAATAATACAATCCAATTGTGGGATATTCACACGGGACAAAAACACCTGATCCTCAAAGGACATTCCCACCCGGTTTTATCCATCGCCTTTAATCCTCACGAACAAACCTTAGCCAGTGGTAGTGCGGATCATACGATTAAGCTGTGGGATACTCGCACCGGACAGCAAAAATGCAGTCTAAAGGGCTATTTTTACTATTTTCTCGCCGTCGCCTTTAGTCCCGATGGCTTAACCTTGGCGAGTGGGAGTGCTGACTGTACTGTGAAACTTTGGGATGCCAATACTTTAGCCCAAAAACGCATTTTTAAAGGACATGGGGAAAAAGTTCATACCGTAGCCTTTAGTCCCGATGGGCAAATTCTTGCCAGTGGGAGTCGGGATGGCATGATTAAACTCTGGGATGTCCGTTCCTCTGTTCGCAACGATACGATCACACTCAACGGACATCAAGGTGGGATTTATGCGGTCATATTTAGCCCCGATGGACAATGGCTGGCTAGTGGAAGTGCAGACTGTACAATTAAATTATGGGACATGAGAACTGGACAGGAAAGGTATACATTAAAAGGACATACTGATGAGGTTCGCTGTCTTGCCTTTAGTCGGGATGGGAAAACCTTAGTCAGTGGAAGTTGTGACCAAACCCTGAAACTATGGAATCTGGAGGATGGGGAGTTAATTAGCACTTTATCTGAACATGCGGGTGCAGTGACATCAGTGGTTTTCAGTCCCGATGGACAGCAATTGATTAGTGGGAGTAGCGACAAGACA
>NZ_JAVJRX010000150.1:0-17435 GCF_040219735.1 Coleofasciculus sp. G1-WW12-02
TGGTACTTACTCTCTGTGATTATCATTCTCATTTACCTTTTTATTCTCAATAAACCTGTCAATAAGCTCTCATCTTTTTGAAGCTTGAGGGGGAAAATGCTTTGTCTGTCAAGCTTTTGAGCTGCTTGTCACCCCTTCAGCTTCCAGTTACTTGAACCGATTTGCTTATGGCGGTTCAGCCATTGCAGATGGGATAGTTTTTTCTCGTACTTTCGGTAACTTTTCGCCCCCTCCACTACAATCCCGGTAGATAGAACAGCTAGTGCTTTTATTCCCAGGTCTACTCCCACTACGGGATGGGGTTTGGGGCGGTTGACTGGTTCATATTCCAAATGAAAGCTGATAAACCATCGGTCAGCCGTTCTAAATATGGTCACAGACTTGGGTTGAAAGCAGACAGGTAGCCGCTCATAAGTTCTCAGCCAGCCAATGACCGGAACTCTCACTTTAAAGTGAGCTGTGGGTTTTCTACAGGCAAAGGCAGCCTATTCTTCCTCAATCAGCGCCATTGAGTCAATGGGTATGACACTGTAGCTGCCAAATATTTTCAGAATTTCTGTATGAGCGGCAGCTTCTGAGAGCGCCTCTTGCACCAACGGTGTAGAAGCATTAGCTTCTAAATCAATAAAGAAAAGATACTCACCCAGCGATCGCTTCGTTGGGCGAGACTCAATTCGACTCAGGTTAATCTCTCGCTGGGCAAAGGCTTGCAGGGGTTTAACTAACGCTCCTGGCACATTAGCAGGGGTGCTAAAAGCTAAGGAGGTATGACTACCGCCAGAGGATGGTTGCTGACCAACAATCCAAAAGCGAGTACAGTTATCAGGATAATCATTGATCGCCGCCGCCAGGATAGGTAACTGGTAAAGCAGCGCCGCCCGTTGTGAAGAGATCGCGCCGGCTGTGTAGTCGGTATCCAAATGCTGTAAGGCTTCTGTGGTTGAGTTGGTCGGTATAAGTTGCACTGAGGGCAGACACTTCTGGAGCCACCCTTGACATTGGGCTAAGGCTTGAGGATGAGAATAAACTGTTTGGATTGCCTGGAGACGAGATGCTCGTGACAACAGGGCATGTTGGATCGGCAAAACCAATGCCTGTTGAATTTGCAGTTGATCCAGTTGCCATAGGGTATCCAACGTAATTGTTACACTGCCTTCAATGGAATTTTCCACAGGCACCACAGCCAAATCAACTTGCCCTTGGGCGACCGCGTGTAAGGTTTGGGCAATGCTGGGATAAGGGCATAACCAGGGTTTTGAATCACATTTACTGGCAAGGGTGCGACAGTAAGCTAAGGCAGCCGCTTCCGCGTAAGTCCCTGGTGGTCCTAGATGGGCAATTGAGATTGACATAAAATACACTTTACCTTATAATATGCGTTTTTTTATTCTCCGTAATGAGATTTAATCTTTTCCTTCCTAAGGACTAAACGTTTAGACTGATCGAGGTCATTAAAGTCTTCTATAGGAAGATAACGCTTGGCGATCAAAATTTCTACAATCAGAGTAAGGATTAAGTTATATGCTGTGGTCTCATTTAGGAGACTCGCTCATGTCCATAACCTTAAAAAATTTCGCCCAATTATGTAAATAAAGCTTAATTAAAGTAAGATTAACATTAAGAAACTTAGACGAAACCCAACGTTGCTCTCACCCTATGACCAGCCAGTTTACTGCATCCCAATCCGTAGAAATTACTGTACCGGAACAATCTGTACCCATTCAGCACTATTTACGTCAACCTCAGCGGTTGGTACAGGCGATCGCCGACCCAAATCTGATCGAGCAACTGAGTCCAGAGCAGTTTCGCCTGAAGATGCGTCCATTGCATTTTCTGTCATTAACCTTTCAACCGAGAGTCACCCTCAAAGTTTGGACAGATGTTAATGGTACAGTTCAACTACGATCGGTAGACTGCGACATTCCTGGATTGGACTATATTAATCAACGCTTTACCCTACAGGTCAATGGGAAACTCTATCCTGAGTCAAACCACAGCCAAACTAAACTTAAAGGCAGAGCGGATGTAAAGGTTCGGGTAGATATTCCCTTTCCCATTTCTCTGACACCTCAACCCATTATCGAAAAAACCGGCAATGGATTACTCAAAAGTGTTTTACTACGGATTAAGCAGAAATTAATGCATCAACTGCTATTGGATTATAGTCAATGGGCTAACGCGGATCGTCAAACCCTTAATCAGTCTAACTCTCAGCATCTTACACCTGTCGATAATCCTACCATTTAGGGGGATTAGGGAGGTTTTGAGTTCACTCCCCTGCACCCCAGCTTCCTATCTCCCTCATCCCCCATCCCTGAATTGACAAGGACGAAAGGAACGGCGATGTTGCGGCGAAGGACCCAACTGTTGGAGGGCTAAACGATGTCGTTGAGTTCCGTATCCCTTATTAGCGGCTAAGTCATAATCGGGATACTTAGTCGCTAAACGCTCAATTAAATCATCACGCCAGACTTTCGCCACAATACTAGCCGCCGCAATTTCTAGTGATCGCTCATCCCCTTTAATTAGACTCTTTTGGGATACGGGTAAACCAACCAACGCTTGTCTCCCATCGATCAGGCATAAATCGGGCTGCACTTTCAACTTAAGCACAGCCCGTTTCATTGCCAACAAAGAGGCTTGTAATATATTAATTTGATCGATTTCAGCACTAGTGGCATAACCAATACTCCAATCGATAGCCAGCTCTTTAATCGCTTGCGCCAATTTCTGGCGTCGTAGACGAGTTAACTGTTTACTATCTTTCATTCCCGAACCAGCCAAGTTGAGCAGAGTCGATGCAGGTAAAATAACCGCTGCTGCTACAACCGGACCAAATAAAGCGCCACACCCAACTTCATCCACTCCGGCAACCAATTTGCGATCGCCCGATAGTTCCGGTAGTTGGCAATAGTTGACTGAATTCTCCATAGTCATGGATACCTGAGACTCAGTCAGGGCGGGTTTTGAGTGAAGGTTATCATCCATACATAGTCCAACGAGAGTGGCTCGCCTCCGCCCTTAACGGCGCTTCTTGCATCACGGAAAGGAACACTCAACGTGTTCGCGGGAGTCCCCAGGTTCTGCGTAGCCACCTGGGGAGGGACAGCGGGACGGCTTAGGGACGAAGCCGTCCAACACATCTCCCCTAAGCCACGCATAATCTGCATGAACGCTTAAGTAATTTGACCTTGCTAGGGCTGAATTGTCCAATTCTTTTCCATTCATAGTTGTAGACTGAGATGTTTTTGGACTTACCTGTTTGGGTATAACCACCAATCCAACCTCTGTAAATCTGTCCCGCTTTCTCGGCTTGAACAAAGTCACCCCTACGGAAACCAAAAGGTGTAATTGTTCCACCCTTGCGCTTACGGTATTGGTTGGAATTAGGCTTGTGGCTGTCGGGATTCTCGAAGTGGAGTTGACGCCTATAAATATTAGGTTTGGCTATCACTTTGAATGATGCTGGCGTGACACAAGCGGAGCCTTCCCAATTACCACCCCTTACATTACCGGAATGCCACTCACGCCACTTAATGAAATGACTAGCGGCTAGTGCAACACCGTCATTACTGTGCGTTTCTTCCACGGCTTTTGACTTGTCAGCCTTATCCTTTGGAAGTTTTAGCCACTGCCTTAAGTTAGAGGTCTGCCAGCCAAATTGAGTAGCTGTTGGTGCAATTCTCTCCAACCATTCCAACATGACTCGTTGCCCTACCATCGCTGGACTAAACCCTTTATCGCCACGAGTTTTGATGTATTCGTAAACGATGTTAGAGATCGGAAATAATCGGCCAACTTCCTTAACCACTCTCAGCTCTAGTTGCCGATTAGCTCTGATACTCGGAGGCAGCTTTTTAGCTACTCGATTATCAAACCGTTTGGCGCGATGACACCGTTGGTCATAAGGTAGTTTGCGGTTGATTCGTCGTCCACGTCTAGCTCTCCGAAGTATCCGCCTTGCTGTCATCTTTTTTGTGACATTGGGGAACGGGAGAATTAAATGCAGCTTGAGCAGGGTGAAGAGAGAACTTTGAACTCCAACGCCACTAAACAGTTTGCCAGGGTCGATACCAATGACTACATCTTGGGTTTTATGCCCAGACGGTTCATTGATGAGTTGAATCGCAAAAACATTCAGGTTATTAGGATAGATTCTGGCAATTCCTTCTTTAAGCCATCGCCTAGCTCTTGAAGGTTTGGTGGGCATTAGTGGACGCCCATCAGGTGAAATTACAGGGACTCGTTGCATAGGATATAATCCTTACAAAAAGTTACTTGTTCCTTACCGCCATCTGATAAAAGATGTCCTTTCTTAGAGCAACCTAGTCAGAGGTTTTACAGAGGTTTAGTCTAGGAAAATAACTAAACGTGTGTACCATTATCAGACTCATGCGGTAGACAACTTTTACTGAAAACTGACCTTTCCAAGCTCACGGTTCAACGAAGTAACCGTGAGTAGTTGACAACGTTTCCATTGCTCATTCACTCATTTTCCATCGCCGAAGAACGGCGGCGACGACGACGAATCAAAGATGGCTTCGTTTCCGATTCACTGGCTGAGGTTGATTCAGCCGATGATTCTGAATCGACAGCAACTCCCGATGAAGTAACCAATACCTTGTCTGAACCCTCTTCTAAGTCAGATTCCTCTGATGGGCTAGAAATATCCTCCCATGAATCGTCCGCTACGTCAGCTATGTCATTGGTGGAAGTATCCGATTCAGCTTCTCCAGGAAGTACCACCGAAACCATAACCGATCTGGGATTTCTAATCTCCCGGTCTAAGCGCACTAACGGTGAAATGCCCATCAAAGCATAAACATCCTGTTCCTCCGGGGTCATCTCAACCTGAATAACTTCCGGTGGTTCCATTTCTACCACCGAGCGAATTAGCTGGGGTCTGCCCACTCGTTCGCTGGAGTCTGGCGCGATGGGACGTTCAACTGAGGTACTATCACGCCTGATCTCCTCTACGTCTTCACCCACATCAGAGGAGCGTTGAGACACGGGTATTGGACGAATATTGCTCTTGGCGATGGGTTCATCTTTGGAGATCACATCATCCAAGCGGCGACGGCGGCGGCGGCGATTAGTGCCATTGGTGATTCCCCTTTCTTGATAACTCGGATGATTGAGTTCCAGTTCATCCGGTTCATTAAAGCCAGGGATATCCAAGGGTTCTGGAAGATCAGAGCTTTCTGGGACTTCAACGCGAGAAACAGGCTCTAGCTCTTGTTGCACTTGAGGTTCTGGTTCACCAGGAAGATGCACCAAATGTCCTAAACCACCGCAGCTTGGACAAGTGCGACCAAATAATTCGTAAATATTTTGACCCTGGCGCTTACGAGTGAGTTCGACTAATCCCAGTTCTGAAAGTTGGGCGATTTGGGGTCTGGCTTTGTCCATTTTCAACGCTTTGTTGAAATGTTCCAGAACCTGCAATTGGTCACGCCGCGAGTCCATATCGATAAAGTCCACGATGATTACGCCAGCAATGTTACGTAGGCGTAATTGGCGGGCGATTTCCGTTGCGGCTTCACAGTTAGTCCACAGAACCGTTTCTCGTGCAGTTGCCGAACGAGTAAAGGAACCGGAGTTCACATCAATGACAATGAGAGCTTCCGTCTGTTGGATGATAATGTAGCCTCCGGATGGCAGATCGACTCGTGGCTTTAAGGCTTCTCGAATCGCCGCATTAATGCGGAAATAATCGAGAATTGAGAGGCGATCGCGGTGATGGTCAATTAAAACTCCTTCCGGTGATCTGCCGCCACTCCAGCTCACTAACTGCTGCTTCACCCGCTTGACCCCAGTATGGGAATCAACCACAATTCGATTCACATCCGCTGTGTACATATCACGGAGGACTCGCTGGATAAAATCATCATCGCGATTGAGTAGGGATGGCGCTCTCGTCGAGGTTGCCTCCTGTTGGATGGCTTCCCATTGGCGTTGCAGTGCCTCCAAATCCTCCATAATCGCTTCTTCGGCTCTGCCCTCGGCTTCGGTGCGAACCAATAATCCCATCCCAGCGGGTTTGATCAGCACAGCCAAGGCTCTGAGGCGATTACGCTCGTTTTCGTTTTTTATCCGTCGGGATAAATTAACACCTCGTCCATAGGGCATCAGCACCAGATAACGACCCGGAAGGCTGATATTTCCAGTCAGCCGAGGACCTTTATTTCCCGTCGGCTCCTTCATCACTTGGACTAAGACTTTTTGCTGCGGGGTGAGCAGTTCCGTAATTGCCCCAGAGCGACGTTTAAGTCGCACAGGACCCAAGTCGGTAACGTGAATAAATCCATTGCGTTCGGCATCGCCGATATTGACAAATGCGGCATCAATGCCCGGTAAAACGTTTTCGACAATGCCGAGATAAATATCACCGACTTGGTGGCTGCCGGTGGCAACGACAAGTTCTTGAATCTGATCTTCTGAAAATACAGCAGCCAGCCGATATTGCTCTGCAATAATAATTTGTTTTGCCATTCAATTTCCTCAAAATTTGGCAGTACTTTCAAGTACTGAAGCTTGGTTTTTGTGGGAATTTTAGATAGCTGATTAGTTTAGAGGGCAGGCAAACGAGCCAAGCTTGAAAAATGCTTGAATGCTTGTCTGAATTGCCTTTTCCTCCAAAAATATTAAATCGCATACCTAAAATTGATCGGTCACTCTTGCTTTGGCTACCCCTTATGATTCTGAAAAGCAAAAACTTTAGCTTTACTTAGAAAACGTAAATTGTGATCGGGGAGTGACTGAAGACTACTGACACTCTCGTAGATCAACTTTTTCTCCAATGCTACAGGTAGCCAATGTCATGCCCCTTTGTCCAAGGGCTAGCATTGGAGTTTGGTAACGTGCAAGTTAAAGCTCTGGAAGTGTGAATCAGTTACGGATAGTATCTACAGATAGTTTACACAGGTCGAACCTAGTGTCACTGTTGGTACGCTAACTGTTTCCTCAATTTTACATTATACTGCGTTGATTGTTGATTGTTAATGGGTAGAAACCATCAGTTTACCTGTGAGGGGGTTCCGGGTGCTCCCGAAAGCTGGGGAGATGGGAGCGATTTCCTCATCAACAAAGGACAAAGGACGAATGAGGAATCTCCAATCACCCTAACTAGACCGACGTGTAAGGGTTTTGAGCTTGACGCAGGGACGTAATTGTCGCGATCGCGTGTTGGGCAACGGTATCGATTTCCTCGGCTGTATTACAGCGCCCAATACCAAACCTAATCGAAGCATGAGCTAGGGATTCTGAATGTCCTAGTGCCAAAAGGACGTGGGATGGCGCTACATTAGTCGAGGAGCAAGCCGAACCTGAGGAAACCGCGACTATCGGCTGTAATCCCAACAGGAGAGCAGAACCGTCCACCCCTTCCACGGAAATATTAAGATTTCCTGACAATCGCTGGTGAGGATGACCATTTAGGTGAATCCCCCCTAGCTGAGACAGGGCGTTCCAAAGCTGTTCCCGTAGCTGGAGGAGGCGTTGAGATTCGGAGGTTTGTTCAGCTAAGCCTAGTTCCACCGCTTTAGCAAAGCCAACGATTTGTGGTGTATAGAGGGTACCCGAACGGATTCCCCGTTCCTGTCCCCCTCCCTGAATTTGTGAAGCTAACTTAACTCTTGGGTTACGGCGGCGGACATAAAGCGCCCCAATACCCTTGGGTCCATAAAGTTTATGGGCTGTTAGGGACATCAGGTCAATATTCATATCCTGGACATCCAAGGAAATTTTACCAAGCCCTTGAGCGGCGTCGGTATGGAAGAGTACCTGATGCTGGTGACACAGTTTCCCAATTTCAGCCAGGGGTTGTAATACACCAATTTCGTTATTGGCTGCCATGACTGAGACTAAGATTGTATCAGGACGAATAGCTTTTTCAAGCTGAGTTAAATCAAGTAGTCCATCCCTTTGGACAGGCAAAAGCGTGACCTCAAATCCTAAGTTTTGTAAATAGGTACAGGGATCAAGCACCGCCCGATGTTCGGTTTGGACGGTAATAATATGACGCCCTTTACTGAAATAGGCTTCAGCAACTCCTTTAATCGCTAAATTATTCGCTTCTGTTGCACCACTGGTGAAAACAATTTCCTCTGGTGTGGCGTGGATAGCGTCAGCTAGAGTTTGTCGTGCTTGTTTTACCGCTGCTTCCGCTTCCCAACCGTAAGCGTGGCTGATACTGGAAGGGTTGCCGAAATGTTCTCTAAAAAAGGGCAGCATCGCCTCTAGCACCCGTTCATCCATGGGGGTGGTGGCGTGGTTATCAAGGTAAATTGGACGATGAGACATAATTAGTAAATCGCCATTTGTCATTTTTAGTATGCCACGCCACTCTAGAAAATTGGCTGACTGAAAGGGATGCAGAATGTGAGTTATGACGGACATCCTATTAAAGGTTTATTTTACTACAAGGGAGTGTTAGCGATCGCGCTTTTGTTAAGATGAATAGCACGCTCAGATGAGGCTAATGGGCATTGCCCACCCTACGATCTATCAAGGGTTTAGGCGATCCAAAAATGCACGCTTTTCAGTGCCATTCTTGTTAAGATACTTTCAGGTATCTAAAAAAAAGAACCTTAATGTAAAGAGACGCTTATTATGTCAGAGTTGGCTACTCAAGAGACAACATCCCAAACTATAGTAGGCTGGGAACCATCCATGCCCCCAACTGACTTAATCTTTGATGATGGAGAACCGTTGGAAAGTAATCGCCACCGTATTTCTATAAATGTCCTGATTCGGTCGTTGCAGCAAGCGTATCTTGCTCGCCATGATTTCTTCACGAGCGGTAATATGTTTATTTATTACAGCAGTGAGCAGGCGCGGAACCGGGATTTTAAAGGGCCAGATTTCTTTGCGGTATTAAATGTTGACGGGACTACTGAACGGCAAGGTTGGGTTGTGTGGGAAGAAGGGGGGCGTTACCCTGATGTAATTGTCGAATTAATGTCTCCTTCTACGGCGTCTGTGGATACGGGGACGAAGAAAGATATTTATGAACGTATTTTTAGAACACCGGATTACTTTGTTTTTAATCCCTTTGAACCCAATTCATTGCAGGGTTGGCATTTGGATGCGTCTCAACAATATCAACCATTAGTCCCTAATGAGCAGGGTTGGCTGTGGTGTCAAAAATTGGGGTTGTGGTTGGGAACTTGGCAAGGAACCATAGACCGAGAGACGGCGGTTTGGTTACGATTTTATGATCAAAATGGTAATCTTGTTCCCCTACCTGAAGAAGCGGCTCAACAGCGAGGATTTCAACAAGGGACATTACGACAGTTATTGCGTATCCTCTCTATGCGCTTTGAACAGGTTCCGCTAGATATTGAGCAACGTTTACAGGTACTTGAAATTAATCAATTAGAGGATTTGGTGGAAGTAGCTTTAACTGCACAAACCCTGGCGCAATTTATCAGTATTGTACCTGAAGGTTCATGATAGAATTAGACGCGATCGCATACCTCATCTACAGTAATCCGGCGACTAGCTTGAATACGTTTTGATGGGAAAGTTCCTGATTTTAATCCTGGGGAGTGATGCACAAGCTCGTCAGTTTAGCGAATATAGGTCATTATTGATACTGTAGCCTCATCGATAACTCTAAATGAGTTTATTTACCAATGCGTCAACATCCAACAGCGATCGCACTTATTTCACTTCTGTGCTTAGGGAGTACGGCTGCATTAGCCGCTAAGACTAACCCATCCCCGACACCGACTAAAGACTTATCCTTTGAGTTGAAAGCGGTTGATAACCATTTTGACCCCCGTCAACTCGCACCAGGCGAGGAATTTATGGGTCTGGAAGTTGTCTCAGTTCAAGCTGACTCATTACCTGAGTATGGTGTAATTGGGCGAGTCCAATTTCGAGGTCAAATTGCTCTCACTGGGACTTACGAACCTAATCACCAGCTTCCAGGAAACACCAAGATCCCATGTTTTGTTGTTGATGAAGCCGCCGCCAAACAGTTACCCAGATTTCGGGGCGATGATCGCCAAGTTTGGTTTTGTTTCAATAATCCCGAGGTCGCTAAGCAGCAATTGGGTGGAGAGGATAGTCAACCGAAAAAAGCGATAATCGTGATCAATGATTATGAGACGGTTTATTATCCCTCCGATGCATTTGATACTGCTACTTTAGTGCGGGTGATTACTCAAGAGTAAAATTCCTGCCAAAATTTTACCAATAGCGGCAGCGATCGCGATCGCAATTAAAGCTGAAATATTACCCTGTAGTAGAAAATCAAAGCTAGTCCAAACTAGAGACGTTAACGCGATCGCACTCAATAATACCAGCAAGACTAAATCCTGATCCACAACCGTAGATTCCTGAACCAAGTCAGGATCAGAAGTTTGACGATAGGGGAGTTTAGGCAAAGGTATCCGCGCGATCGCTATCATGATGATTACAAGTAGCGATACCAGTAACCCTGTCCCTTCATATTCTGCTAATCCTAACCCACCACCCACCGCTAATCCTACCACTCCTGGTGCGGCAAATAATCCAGCGCCCAGAGTTGATTGAGGCGTTTCCCAAACCGCTATCGCCCCCCCGCCAACATGAAACATGGCTGAACCTGATTTTGACTTCAGCGCGATCGCAGGGACAGATGGAGTTTCTTATCGCACAATAGACCGAGGGCGATCGCCACAAGCAACCCCACTGCCAGCCCATAGGGTCGTAGATTACTACCATCTGGCATCACCATGACCGGTATGACCCACCCCCAAGCATTGACCGCAGTATGCAGCACGAGGGCGGGCAACACACTGCCCTGAGTGTGGTTGAACAGCCACGCAAACAGCACCGACAGGGCCACCGTACTCATCATAAATAGGCCAAAGGGGAGGTGGCTTTGCGTCGTGTCGGCCATATAAAACAGCGGCAGATGCCAGATGCCCCACACCCCACCCAAGAAAAGGCTAGCCACGCGCCAGCTATAGCGCTCTTGCAAAACAGGCAAGGCATAACCCCGCCAGCCAAATTCCTCGCCCAGTGGGCCGCCCAGCACCAGTATCAGGCCAAAGTTCACCACGGCTAGGAGCACATGCCCGGATGCCGGAGACGGTGCGATCGTGCCGCCCAATGCGATGTGCCCAGCAGCGGCCAGCCCCATGACCGCCAAAGGCAAGAAAAACGAGAGAGCCAGCCAACGCCAACCCACTCGCCATTGCAGCGATCGCCTGAGCCAACGATGCAGCCCTTCCTGTCCACTGGAATACCTCACTACCGCGATCGCTGCGATGCCGGGGCCAAAACTCCCCGCGATAATCAACATGCTCCCAACAGCAGGCAACGGAGGTCTGACCACCGAAGACAGCAGCCAGCATGCCCAAGACCAGGCAAATGTCAAGGCAAAGAATGCCAAAAGGCGCGGATTAAAGCCTAATTTACTGTGATGTGTCATTGCCCCATTATTAGTCAACATAAACCCTTTTTTGGTGCGAGAGATTTGCTTGTCCAAACACGGCGATCAGGATGATGACCACCACACAATTGACGAGAGCATCCACGATAGGGGATACCCCAAGGATAAATGCGCTAAATATGTTTAGAGCACCATGAAAAAGCGCCACAAGCAAGATACTGCCTTTAGTACTGTTGTAAATCCAGGTATAGATAAAAGCATTGGTCACGATGATGATGAACCAGAGGAAAGGAAACTCGGACATCGATTGGCCTACCAAAAAGATAAGCGGCAAATGCCATAAACCCCATAACATTCCCACTATGAGGGTGGCAGTTAAGGCATTATGTCGCTTCTGCAATCGTGGCAATGCGAAGCCACGCCACCCAATCTCTTCACAGGTAGTTGCTAAGAAATTAATCATGAAAGCAAAAATAGTGTAGAAAGATAAATTGCTTTGTGGTACTGCGATTGTTACGGTTACCAAAGGCCAAGATATAGAACCAAGCAACGGGGTATTTTCTCATTTTCCACCATCTTCTTTGACGTAAAATTGCTGTTGCTGTAATCTCGGCTCGATTGGGAACGCCAACCAAAACCACAAGTACAGAAAAATAAATCCAGGGATGACGATCGCTAAAACAACAGTGACAACCCGGAGCAGTGAAAGGGACTGGTGCCATTGTTGAGCGAGGGCTGAACAGACGCCTGCAATGACTTTGTGGCGGCGACTCCGGTAAAAAACAGCAGGGATTTCGCCTGAAGTGCTGCCTGTATCTTGGGAGCGCCGATGTTGTAAAATTCCGGAAATCAGCAGCCCGATCGCGCCCAAAATTGCTGATGGAATGGCAAAAATCGCCAGCCAGTGCGCCATCGCCAGCCCAGAGATCACGTCTCCTAGCCAAACCGGGGAAGGACAGCGAAAGCGGACAGCTTCTGCCGAGCAATTAAAGTGATTAGCCAAACCGAATGCGCCCCCAGTCATGAGAAACGGAGAAATTCCGTAGAAGATGCAGAGGCTCAACAAAAACAAGTGCCAACGGGTCGAGAGTCGTCGGAAAAATGCGATCGTGGCGATCGCAGGGCCAACCAATAAGAAGATGTAAATCAAAGTCAAATAAAACATGAGTTTTCCTGGATAAGTTTTCTTGACTTTTCATTAATTGAAATCAAATAACTTCAACTGCCCAAACCACAGCAGAAAAATGCTCCATCGAGTAAATTGTCAGCCTGCCGAATGTAGGTTAAAGGTGAAACCACTGGCTGAGTCCAGCGACATTGACAGGGCTATTTTTTTAGGTGGAATGCGTTTAAACCAGCACAGACTCAAGCGATCGCCTCAAACAGCGGGGTTGCCTCGACCGCGCAAGGGGTAAATGAAATGCGTATACTCCCGTCCCCGGCCGCATCAAAGCTCACTTGCCCAGATAGCCCTTGAGCCTTGGCGGCCTGAAGGATGTTCTCGGCGGCGCATCCTAAGGACACATACAAATGGTGGTCATCGGGATCGACCACCTGGCATCGTCGCGATAGATCCGGCAGAATGGCGATCGCCTGCTGCTCTACGTGAAACCGCCAGCACTGGGTGTTGTGGCTGGAGGGGGCGAGGGTGCCGTAACGCACCAGTTCTTTGAGTTGGGCAGATTGTGCAGGAGTCATGGTTTAGTCTCTGGAGGTGGGCGTGGTCACGCGATCGCTGCGAGTAAGCAAGCGACCATCGAAGCGAACCGGCAAGGGATCGCCGGACAGGGGCATGGCTAAAGAGCCCGGTCGCTGGGCGTGGATGTGAAGGTGGGGTTCGCCGCTGGCCCCAGAATTGCCAACCTCGGCAATGGCGTCCCCGACGGCAACGGCCATGCCCGACTGCACCAACAGACTCTGGGGGCGAAAATGGGCCAGGATGACCTCGGCCTCGCCGCACCGCAAAATCACATGATTTCCAGCCCGGTTGACCTGATCAGTCTCTGGGATGATCATATCTGGGAGACCATCGATCGCCTGCACCACCTGGCCTGCACAGGGAGCGAACACCGGCGCGCCGTAGATCAAGTACGCCCCAGGCTGCTTAGGGCTGATGCCGCGCGATCGCAGCCCCCACCGATTCACCTGAATGATATCGGTGCCGTAACTTTGGCCCCGATAGGCTTGAAAACGCGGCACTGACTCATCCAAAGTTTTCAGGTGGGCATTAATGCGAATATTACTACCGCCATTGACGATCAGAAAATGGCCACCCCGCAGCGGAAAGGTGAGGTCAACAGCAGATGCAGCCGCAGGAAACGGCCCCGCCCAACTGCGAACCGCCTCATTGCCAACATACACACCAAAGGCCACGCAGCCCACCACCATCACCCACCCCGGCCAGCTTAAGGGCATCCGATGCTTTGGCTGATGCTTCGTCACCCCCAGCCCCAACGCCAGCAAAAACAGTACCCCATAGAGATAGGGTGTCCACCAGGGCGGAAAGACCCAGATACCCATCCGGGCGATCGCAACCAGGGCAATCGCCGTCACCAGAGCTTGAACCCCCATCCCCAGCAGATTGCGGGGCTGCAAAAAAGCCAACCACCCAATCAACACGAGGGGAAACAGAATCTGGATCAGAATCAAGATCGTCATCGCAGACCTTCCCCGTCATTGTGAGTGTTTTTTGGGCAGCAATACTAGCAATTACTATCATTGGTGATTGGTGATTAGGCAATATAGCAATCCTATTTAGGTTGTGGCAATTTTCAAAACTGGAACCCTTGCTATACCTGGGTTTCAAACCGTTCACTTGTTGCATCCTATTTAGGATTGCTATAGCATTTGCTTGGCTCAAATACATAGTTTTAATGTACGTCTGTAGGGAGGGGTTTAGGAAGTTTCGTTATTAATGATAACCTTGCCTCAAAACCCGCCCTGACTAGATATTCCAGATGTAATCTGCTACATCTAGACTACCCTCATTTTGCCTATCTTTCGCATTCCTTATTTTATCCCCCAAATTTTAATCACGTCATTCTGGCTACCACTGGCAATTGTCCGTCCATCTGGACTAATTGCTACCGCTAAAACGGCTTCTGCATGGTCACTAATCCTGTGCAAAATTTCACCTGTCTGTAAATCCCAAACCTTAACTGTTTTATCGTTACTTCCACTAATAATTCTACGTCCATCTTGACTAATTACCACTGAAGTAACAGTTCCCGAATGACCGAACAGTGTGCGAATTTCCTCTCCTGTGCTCAAGTCCCAGAGTTTAATCGTTTTGTCAATACTGCTACTCACCAACGTTTTCCCATTGGGACTAATCGCCACTGAGGTAACGCTACCTGCATGACCGGTGAGTATTTTTCGATGACCAATCCAAATAGTACCATCAGCACAACCACTCACTAATCTTTTACCATCTGAACTAATGGCGAGGGAATACACCCAGTCTGACGGTTCGGTTAGGGTGTCAAGTTCAGCACCATTTTTAATATCCCAAACTTTAATTGTTGTATCCTGGCTACCGCTATAAATTCTCTGTCCGTCAGGACTAATCGTCACACAATATACTCGATCTGAATGACCTTCTAAGGTGTGTAGTTCTTTCCCACTTTTCAGGTTCCACACTTTCAGTGTGCGATCAAAACTCCCACTCACGACAGTTTGACCATCTGGACTAATCGCTACCCCATGTACCCAGTCAGAATGACCTCTAAAACAGGAGAGTTCCTGTCCATTGCTTAAATCCCATACTCGCACGATTGTATCTCCGCCACCACTGATTAAGGTTTTGCCATCGGGACTCATTGCTAGGGAGTAAACTGTTCCCTTGGGTCCGGATAACCAAAGACCGAGGATTTGTTCTTCGTGCATTAATACATCTCTATAGCAGCAAAAGCTTTGTTTATTTCTGGTACTCTATAAACTTAACCGCAGGGGGATTTTGTGTCACAATCTCAACAATGTGCGATCGCGCTAGGTAGCAATTTGGGTGATTCGAGTGCCATCCTAGAGGCGGCTATAGTCATGTTAGCGAAAACTCCCGGTATCACGGTAACGTCTCAGTCTAGCTGGTATCAAACCGCCCCCGTTGGTCCGCCGCAGCCGGATTATCTCAATGGTTGTGTGATTATAGATGTACAGCTAACCCCCCAGGACTTATTACAAACTACCCTCAGCATCGAAAAACAGTTCGGGCGGGAACGGCCCGAACGCTGGGGACCGAGAACCCTAGACTTAGATATCTTATTATTCGATAATTTAATAATAGACACCCCTACCCTGCAAATCCCCCACCCCCGGATGAGTGAACGAGCCTTTGTCCTGGTTCCCTTAGCCGAAATTGCCCCCGACTGGCTAGAACCGGTATCCGGATGTGCGATCGCACAACTCGTACAAAGGGTAGACTGTTCTGGAGTTCACCCCGTATAGTTAGACATGCCTCAAGGTAAAGAACCCCCTCAATTACTCAGACAACGCTTTGTTTATCAGGGACGCAAATTTAACTTTGAAGTTAATCACCTGCGTCTTCCCAACCAAGCTAAAGGCGACTGGGAATGCGTGCGTCACCCCGGTGGGGCGCTAGCGGTTCCTGTGACCCCAGATGGGAAACTGGTACTCGTGCGTCAATATCGGTTTACGGTACAACGGCGGTTATTAGAATTTCCGGCTGGAACCGTGGAACCCTTAGAAGACCCAGAAACGACAATCCAACGGGAAATCCAAGAAGAAATCGGATACCGGGCGCATCGTTGGCAATCTTTGGGCAATTTTGCCTTAGCACCAGGGTATTCTGATGAATATATTTACGCATTTCTGGCGCAAGATTTAGAGAAACTGGAGACGCCGCCAGGATTGGATGCGGATGAAGATTTAGAAACGGTATTGATGACACCTGAACAATTAGAAAAAGCGATTCATGGGGGAGATGCGGTTGATGCTAAATCGATTTGTAGCTTTTACCTAGCGCGTCCATTTTTGCAGCAATAGTGGGTGAATTGTTGTTGAAGATATCCCAGAAACCGTAGGGGCGCACGTCTGTGCGCCCTATCCAATTTGCGTCCTCATGCTATTGGTTATAGCGCTTCGCGCTCGTCTATTTACAAATACTGAAACGCTGCGTCTGCTGCTTTATGAATATTAAATTCATGAAGAGGTAACTCTTTTCTGATGGCAGTCTTCACTTTTTGCCACCAATGTTCAATTGGGTTCAAATCAGGAGAATAGCTAGGTAAGAACAGCAATTCACACCCAGCTTTTTCGATTAATTCTCTAATTTTACGGGAGTTATGAAAAGGCGCATTATCCATAATAATTACTTGTCCGGCTTGCACGATTGGTAATAAACATTTTTCTAGCCAAGTCTCTATTACCTTGGCTGTACAATATCCTTGATATACCATCGGCGCCAAAAATTTACTGTCACACAAAGCGCCGATAATACTTAGTCTATCTTGGCGTTTTCCCGGTCGCATACTATATAATCTTTCCCCTTTTTGACTCCATCCATAAGGGTAGCTTTCATTATTGTTTATTCCGCTTTCATCTATGTAGATTACCTGTTCTAATCTATACTGAGCTAGTTTTTGTTTAAACTCGCACCGTGCCTCTTCGCATCTTTCTTGATAACCATAAGTTTTTTTTTACGAGTGTAGCCAATTTTCTTCAACCCTCTACTAATTGTATGATGGCTGACATTACCCCACAATTGAGCTAATTCTTTTTGGGTTTTGTCCGGGTTGGTATCGACAAATTCTTTGAACTTATTCCAGTCTTTAATCACACAATTTTGAGCTGGGGGTTTGCCTTTTAAGGGAACTGTAGAACCCGTTTTATCTAGCTGTTCTTTCCATCTATAAAGAGTTGGACGACTAATCTTAAATGCCCGACTCACTTGACTGACTGACACGCCATTCCCTATCAGCTCCAAGGCACGTATTCGTATGTTTTGACTATAAGCGATCGCCATAGCTAGTAGACCTGATGAGAAGTTGTACATTCTTTATTCTAACTTGTAACTAGACCAGCGCGAAGCGCTATA
>NZ_JAVJRX010000151.1:0-4577 GCF_040219735.1 Coleofasciculus sp. G1-WW12-02
GACTTGTATTTACATTACCACAATAGTAGAACGTTATCCGAATTATTTGACTGGCGAATTTATTCGCTACCTAGACGGTTCGCTCGGTTTCATCTCCCAGCTAAAGAGCGTGGGAGCCTTCACCCATCGCTTTTCCGGTAACGGAACTAGCCAACTCAGAAAATGGTTAGAACTGCCCAAGGACAAAAAAGACAAAGCCAATCAGACACCAGCCACACACGCTGTTGACGGTGTAACCTTGGCGGCGTTTGAGTTCACCCAATGGCGAGAATGGCACTCTAATCAGGCTAAATATGGCAACTGGTGTGGTGATGTTCAGATTACACCTGTACCGTTTGCAATAGTCCGTAGACCACCAATTAGCCGTAGACAATTACATCTGTGTGTCCCATCTAAAGGTGATGTACGACGCAAATATGGTGGTACAGTTACCCGCCATGGCTTCAGAAAGGGAGACAAGGTTGTAGCTGAAAAAGCAGGAAAGGTTTACATAGGCTGGTGTTCTGGAGACACCGAGAAACAAGTTTCTGTTTCCGATAAAAACTGGAAGCGACTAGGGCAGTTTACCGCCAAAAAAGTCCAGTTGTTGCAGCGAAGCACGGGGTTAATTGTCGTGCCTTCAACTGGATTGTCAAATCTTGCCACATCGAGTAGCAAGATTTGACCTCTATCCCTCTCCGGCTTGCTTCGCTCTTATCCGGAGTCTCACGAGGTATACGATGAAGAATCAGAGCGGATACCTTCGCCAACTTCAATGAACAAAACACCTCGTCAGTTTTCCCAATCCCGCATCGTGAGTCGGGATAAGCGCAGTCGGTTTGATATCGCTAGAAAAGGAATATCCCACAGCCATTGGCGTGATCCTTACCATTTACTGTTGACGCTGGATTGGTCTTGGTTCTTCGTGCTGATTGGGGGGGGTTATATACTCATTAATGTTGTATTTGCTGTTTTGTATTTGGCAGGCGGTGATTGCATAGAAAATGCCCGTCCGGGTTCGTTCTGGGACGCTTTTTTCTTCAGTGTTCAAACCATGGCATCGATTGGCTACGGTGCGATGTATCCCCGCCCAGACTGTACCTACACAAATATCTTAGTCACCATTGAATCCCTAACTGGTTTAATGGGACTCACCACGGCGACAGGATTAATGTTTGCCCGTTTTTCTCGTCCTACCGCCAGAGTTCTGTTCAGTCGTGTGGCGGTTATTACTGTTCAGAATGGTGTGCCAACGTTAATGTTTCGGATGGCGAATGAGCGCTACAACCAGATTCTGGAAGCCCAGTTAACGGTGAGTTTGCTGCGTAACGAAACGACAGCAGAAGGGGAATTTATGCGTCGCTTTTATGACCTAAAATTGGTTCGTAGCCAGACTCCTATTTTTACCTTGACGTGGACGGCGATGCATCCTATTGATCAGAGTAGTTCTTTGTTTGGGATGACGCCAGAGTCCCTAGCTGAAGCCGAGGTGGAAATTGTGGTAACGTTTACGGGGTTAGATGAAACTGTTTCTCAGACGATTCATGCGCGTCACTCGTACATTGCTGAGGAAATTATCTGGAATCAGCGGTTTGTGGATATCTTATCAAGAAGTCGAGATGGACGGCGAATTATTGACTATCGCCGCTTTCATGATGTAATACCACACCCGTAGGGGCGCAAGGCTGAATACTACTCAGATAGCTCGTCAATTTTAGTTTATAGTTGAGAAATTACATCCCAAACACGGTTGATGAGTACATTCCGCGTTGGTATTGCAGGACCAGTGGGTTCCGGAAAAACCGCTTTATTGGATGCTTTGTGTAAGGCGATGCGAGCATCCTATGAAATTGCTGTTGTCACCAATGACATTTACACCCAGGAAGATGCCCAGTTTTTGGTAAACTCTCAAGCATTAGAGCGCGATCGCATCCGGGGTGTGGAAACGGGAGGTTGCCCACATACGGCGATTCGAGAGGATGCATCCCTGAATTTAGCAGCAATTGAAGAGTTAGAACAAAAGTTCACCCCATTAGATTTAGTCTTCTTAGAAAGTGGGGGAGATAACCTAGCCGCCACCTTCAGCCCAGAACTCGTCGATTTGACTATTTACGTGATAGATGTCGCCGCCGGTGACAAGATTCCCCGCAAAGGTGGACCCGGAATTACCAAATCGGATTTGCTAGTAATTAATAAAATAGATTTAGCGCCAATGGTTGGGGCTGATTTGGGCGTGATGGAACGAGATGCCAAAAAGATGCGAGGCGATAAGCCATTTGTATTTACGAATTTAAAGACTCAAAACGGATTGACAACCGTTATTGATTTTATCAAGCTCCAGATGGGGGTGACTTGACAAATTCTGTTTAATTTGCCAACAAATCCGGTGAGAGAGCCGGAGACAAAAACATTCAGTAGTTAGCCTGATCCTACCCTTATCTACCGCCTATTAACGGTGAGGAATTATACCTGATTAGATTTTATGTAGGGTGGGCAAGACTGATCCAGGATAGAATCAGCTTTTCCTAGTTAATCTGGCTCTGCCGCTACCATACCACAGGAGGCAGAGCCTACTCAAGAGCCTTCCTAACCAGAGGCTAGAAAAGTGGTCTTGGAATTAAACAGATTTACTTTTCTAAAGGTTCACCAGCCTCCTTCCAGCCATTAATACTGGGAGGAAAACTACGAACATTCGTGTAACCTAACAACCGCAATGCCGTCATGCCAATTGCCGTGCGATGCCCACTAGAACAGTATAAAACAACAGGTTTATCCGTGGGAATTTTATCTAAATTTTTAGTGAGCGATCGCACAGGAACATTAATAGCGCCAGGAATGTGTCCTGAAGCATATTCTGACGGTTCTCGCACATCAACTAATACTAGATTATCCTCCTTTTTTAGCTTGTTTTTTAACTGATTCACTGGCATCACCGTATAGTAATCTCGTGGTAGAGAATTCAGCAACTGATCGACTGCTGTATAGACTTCTGCGCTAGGTGGACGCATCACCTTAGATTCTACGGCGGCTAGGGCATATTTAGGAAAGAATACACCACTCAATAGCGTTAAAATCAGTAACCATCCCAGGAGCATTACTGATATCTTTTTGTTTGTTTTCATCATTATTTTTCCTTGATAAAGTTGTTTATTCATTGTTGGTATCGAAAACTTATCGTCATCAATCTCTTCCCTTAAATAGTTGGCTTGCAGACAAGATCAAACCCAACCAAATTGGATAACTTTGGCACAATTACTGCTTTGATTATTCTCCCTACCCATCTCATATTTCATAACCCATTCACTCCTGCCGCTAAACAGAAATCGCTCGATTTTTCTCCCAGCGGCGGGGACCCGATTCCCGACGAATATCTCGCCAAATCTGAGTCGCTGCTAAAGCACCATCTCCAGCCGCTACAACCACTTGATTTAACCCCACCTTCAAGTCTCCAATCGCAAAAATTCGCGGGTGAGACGTCCGCCCCATTTTATCGCTAATCAGATTACTACCCTTGACATCCAAATTGAATCCTTTGAGATAAGTATTGTGATAGCGTGACCCCAGAGAAATCAATCCAGTTTCTAAGGGAATAGTTGATCCATCCACTAACTCAACTCCCGTCATCTGGTGATTTTCACCCAGAAATTTCTTAATCGGGATTTCCACCAAACGATAACCATGGTTTTGCAGTTGGGAACCCATTGAGTCACTCACCTTAAACAGTCCATGGGTGAACACGGTGATATAAGGTGTAAACCAACTGAGATTAAACACCATTTCTTCAATACTGGCTTCACTACCCGCAAAGAAACCACATTGTTTATCTGTCATTTCGTAGCCATCACAAACCATACAGACATGCAAGTTATATCCTGCATAATCAAAGACATTTTGCATATCCTCCAAAAGGGGTAAATTGTCGATAATGCCACTCGCCGCAATTAAGTATTTCGAGTATAAGACGGGGTAAATACTATTTTTACGACCCACTTTCACCCGCACGGCAAACCTATCTCCCTCATCCACCACTTCCTCAACATAACCATTCAGCATATCGCCGTTTAAAGATGTATAATGCTGTTTCCCTTGTTGCAGCAGGACACGACCCGGAGTATCCGGTGGTAAGCCTAAATAATTGTGCAATTCCTGCATCCAGAATGAGCGAGCTTTGCCTTTATCAATAATTAAGCTTGAAAGGCGAAATCGTTGCAGGTAGATTCCAGCAGAAAGTCCACCGGCGCCGCCGCCAACGACAATCGCATCGTAGATGTGATTTAGACGTTCAGGTAGATTTTTTTTCGTGAGTTGCATAGTTTTAACAATTCGAGAAAACTGATAAATACTATTGAATGGCATTTTCATCCGCCGCCTTTGCTTTCGCCATTGAGCATAAGGACAGGGGAACAGGGAACAGGGAACGGGGAACAGTAAGGATTTGAAGTACAGGTATCAGACAAAATTACCGGAAAAGCGATGGGTGAAGGCTCCCACGCTCTTTAGCTGGGAGATGAAACCGAGCGAACCGTCTAGGTAGCGAATAAATTCGCCAGTCAAATAATTCGGATAACGTTCTACTATTGTGGTAATGTAAATACAAG
>NZ_JAVJRX010000152.1:0-27786 GCF_040219735.1 Coleofasciculus sp. G1-WW12-02
AAACGTAATTGGGTTGTTTAGACATTGTTGTGTCTCTCCTTTTCAGTAACGTTAGCTTCGCCAATGTTATCGGTCGGTAACTATCCAAAAAGCACTGTTTCAGTGACCTTAAAACTGTTTAACTTTTCGGTTCTAGAGCAGTGAACTAGCTACGCATCCACTGGTAGGTTTTGAACACTTGCCGATAACGTAGACAATAAAGTCTTAGGCTGGTAAGCACGGCTTCAACTTACTTGGCTAAAGCCCCGCGTCTTTAGACCGGGGTTGCTTACCCATATTGCGGATATATTCGCAAACCGCAGCCAGTTGTCGTTCTAACTCGCCAACATTTTCTTTGATAGCGGCTAGAGAACCCGCACGTCCAAGGTTTTCGACTTGGGCGGCTAATTCTGCGATCGCCTCCATACCTAAATTGGCACTCGATCCTCTCAGCCGATGGGCTTTTGCATAGATTTGTTCATAATCTTCGGCGGTAACTCCGGTTTGGATATCCTTTAGATCTGCTTCAGCATGTTCGATAAAAGCTTGCAATAGTCGTTCTTGAGCCGATTTTTTACCGAGGGTGACACGATCAAGGTGTTCCCAGTTAATTGGGGATTGGGGAAGTGTTGAGTGTTGAGTGTTGAGTGTTGAGTTTGAGGCAAGTAGGGAAGAGTTTAGCCCATTTCGTTTCGCTGTTGACGATAACATTTGTTCAGAACTGGCGCTGACTAATCCTTCGCGATCCTCGATGACATAGTTTTGAGTTAACTCCCCATTTCCCTTGTCTTCTGTGTCTGTGTGTTTCTCCATCTTCTGATCTCCCTGTCCGTCACGATTTTTGTTAATCTGGGTTGCCCAATACTCTAACCTTTCGCTCAACAGTTGCTCATCGACGGGTTTACTAATATAGTCATCCATACCGACTGCCGAGCATCGTTCTCGGTCTTCGGGAAACGCATGAGCAGTTAGAGCAATAATAACTGGATGATGACGACCGTAGCGCTCAATCAATTTGGTTGTAGCAGCGTAGCCATCCATAACAGGCATCTGACAGTCCATGAGAATGACATCGTATGATTTTTCCTCGACTAATTCCAGGACGATTTGACCGTTGGCAGCACAGTCGGCATCATAACCCAAAATTTGTAACTGATTGATAATAACTTGTTGATTGATGGGGTGATCTTCAGCTAAGAGGATATTCAGAGGAGTCGCAGGTCGTCTGTGAGTTAAGTCTCCAGTCGCTGTATTTTGGGCTAATTCTTCCTTCTGCTGTTCTTTCATCATTTCGGGCGCTACAGCCGCCATTAAACTATCAAATAGCCGTGAGGCTCTCACCGGCTTGAGCAAATAACTAGCCGCTCCCACAGACAATAATTCTTCGACTTGATCCCGTTGATTCATCGGGGTCATAACGACGGCTTTCGTTTGGCTCAACGCTGGGTCAGAGCGAATGGTTTGAATGAGCGACCCATCCTCGACTTGGGGAAGTTGCCAATCACAGATCACAACATCATAAGGCTGGTTAACGGCAGCGGCTTGGCGCAGGGCATCTAGAGACAGTTCGGCTGTGTTGGCTTCATCAATCCCCA
Organism: Coleofasciculus sp. G1-WW12-02; assembly: GCF_040219735.1. Taxonomy (NCBI): domain Bacteria; kingdom Bacillati; phylum Cyanobacteriota; class Cyanophyceae; order Coleofasciculales; family Coleofasciculaceae; genus Coleofasciculus; species Coleofasciculus sp. G1-WW12-02. The sequence continues at coordinate 1,575 of NZ_JAVJRX010000152.1, forward strand.
TTCCCCAGGTATTAACTAAGTAACGCACCGATTGGCGGGTGGTGCGACTTTCGGAAACGACTAACAGTTTCAGATGAGTGAGGGCAAAGGGAGTGCTGGGGGGTTCCGAGAGTGCTTGTTTATCAAATTTTGCCGTAAACCAGAACGTGGAACCCTTACCCAGCTTACTTTTGACGCCAATTTCGCCGCCCATCAAGTCTACCAACTGTTTGCAGATAGCTAGTCCTAAGCCTGTCCCACCATATTGACGGGTGGTGGAACTATCGACTTGGGAAAAGGATTGGAATAGTTTTTCTTGCCCTTCAGGGGAAATGCCGACTCCCGTATCCGACACCTCAAAGTGAAGCGTGGCATTTTTGGAGGTAGCAATTTCTAAGGTGACATGGATAACCACTTCCCCTTGGGGTGTAAATTTGAGGGCATTGTTGGTCAGATTTAACAAAACCTGCCGTAGTCTAGCCGGATCACCTTTGAGTTTTCGGGGGACTTGGCGGTCAACTAAGGTTGCCAGTTCTAGGTGTTTAGCTTCGGCTTGAGTGGCTAGCACATCAATAACCGATTCGATACAGCCATCCAAGTCAAACTCAATGGTTTCGAGTTCCATTTCTCCAGCTTCTAGTTTGGAGAAATCCAGGATATCGTTGATGATTGTCAGTAAATGGTCAGCACTACGGCGAATGGTTTGGGCATAGTCTCGCTGTCGGGGCGTGAGTTGAGTCTGTAACAGGAGTCCCACCATACCCAAGACGCCATTCATGGGGGTACGAATTTCATGACTCATGTTTGCCAGAAACTTTGACTTAAACCGTGCCGCTTCCAGTGCCGCTTCTCTGGCTTCGACTAACTCGTTAATTGGGTCGGCGGCAATGACAATCCCACCAACCTGACCATCAGGAGTATACCAGGGGTTAATTGCCCAGCGCATATAAACGATAGAACCATCGCTACGTTCCCAGATATCTTCTGGGTTAGTAATGACTTGTCCTTTAAGCGCCCGTTGATAAATCTGTTTCCACTGTTCCGGTATGTCTGGGATCACTTCGTAGTGGCTGCAACCAATGATGGACTGCTCCTCAATCCCTTGCACCATGAGCCACTTTTGGGAATGAGCCATATAGCGCATTTCTCTGTCAAACATCGCCATTGCCATGGGCGCACTGGCAATGACTTGTTGCAGTTGTCGGCGCTCTCGGTCTAATGAGTTTAAGGTGCTGTCTAGGAGTTGGATTTGGTCTTGGGTTTTAGCGTACAGATGAGACTGGGTGCAAGCACTGGCAATTTGTTTAGAAATCGCTTCTAATAGTTCGATGTCGCTGGAACTCAAAGACCAAGCTGTGGGGTGGATACAGATTAAATAACCTCTTGCACCGGTTTGAGGATGGATGGGAACGACTAAATAGTGACCTTTTTGCAGGGTATAGGTTTGAGGGGAAGTCACAGGGATAGGAGGATGGGTGGAGAGATGATTATCCTCTTGTGTGCCTACATCAGAATCATCGGATTCATCGCTAATGGTGGAAAGGGTTAATTCTACCGTCTCACCCTGTCGTAATTGAGTCCCCAACTTACCTGGAGGATTCATCGTTAGCTGTCTGCCATTGCCAGACAAACTGCCCTGGGTGTATTCGTAGGCAATCGTCAACGTCTGTTCGTCTAGCAACCAACCCAAAATAACTCGCTCTAAACCGAGCAGCGCCGTCAGTTCTTCTAGAGTGGCGGGTAAGGTTTGGTCTAAGTCGAGGGACGAATGGATGCGATTGGTCAAGCGGTTAAGCAGCGCTTCTTTGGCTGCTTTAGCCCGGGTTTCCTCAAAGAGTTTCACCTGTCGTCTGACGAAAAAAATGGCAACGACTAATAGAGTGACCATGACAATCGCCAGCAAATTTAGTGACCACAGAGCGCCCTCTATTTCTTCATCGTTCATGACTAAGGCAATTGACCAATCAGCCTCTTGAAGCGGAACATAAGCCACATAGACGGATTCCCCCGCCAGGTTTGCCATTTGAATTTCTTGCTTTCTGTCTACCATCTGGCGAGCGATCGCGGCTAGATTAGGTTCTGGGGATGCTATAAAGCTGGGAGTTGGCTGGTCGAGTGTTCCGATTGTCTCTTGGTCTGGATGGACAATAGGCACTCCCTGAGAGTTTAAGGCAAAGGCATAGCTTTTCTTGCCATAGGAGATGCTTTCTACAACTTCAGCCACCCGGTCAATATCGATAGCGCCCGTTACTACCCCAATCGGTCGAGGCGGCTGAGGTGGCATGGCTTTGATGGGTGCAGCAACGATAATCACCGGTAATTGGGTTGTCCGACTAAGCAGCGGATCTGAGACGTTAACTTGTCCATCTATCGCTTTTTGGAAGTGTTTACGATCTTTAACATTCCCTTGACCGTTATCAGTCGTTTGAAAATTCCCATCGCCATCGGTTATGGCAAATGCTGTAAAATTCCGACTTTGCGTTACTTCCATCTGCAAGTACGGTTGAATCTGCAACCAGTCCATCGAACGTACCGTGGGGGTATTGGCAATAGTTCTGATTTCAGCCTTCAGGGTGGCTAGCCATCGGTCGATTTGACTGGCTTCTGCTTGCACGGAATTGAGCGCGTTTTGCTTGATGTTTTCCAAGATGAGCTGGCGCACTCCCAAATAGCTGACTGTCGCTACTGCACCAATCGCCACCGTTGTTACACCCACTACCACCCAGACCAGAAAATGACGAGGACGCCAAGATTTGTGGAACTGTGCCGATAGTTGCTGATTACTGTCTCTGGCGAGCATTTTAAAAAAGGGTGGCTTTTTCATCATGGGTCAAACGTCAAAATTCGGGACTGGGTTTAGATTGTGGGAGTGGTGGATCAATTGACACCTCCTGGGAGGAGGTATTTTCATCATCTATCAGCAGTTGACTAGGATTCTCAACAAATTGGAGATAGTATAGGGAAGCCGGGAAATTTCTCGATGCTTCTTACAGGTGTCTAGTTTCCTTGTATCACATCCCTGCTAGACATTGAGTGCTAGCTACTGAGCTTGGCGAGCGCTTTTCGTCGTCAGCAGTTAATTCGCCACGATAAGGTTGGATGCTCGTTGTCGATTATAAATTCAGTCCTTCGCTCTGGGGCTACTGATTTGATCTCCAGACCTTATCGGAAATTCATCAGGACTACTAGCGCAAGAACGACAGGAGTGCGGGTTTGATACCAGGGTTTTGACTTTTTGACAGCTCTCGTCTGATAGATATTAGAGTAAACCAAAAAAGTAAAAAAATCGATAACTTTTATCATTGTACATAGTCCCCAATAATCTTTACCATCCGATTTTGAGCCTACCCTTATCCAAAACTATTGCTCACGCTTCTGATTTAATGCGGTATAATATCAGTCGGGATTTTTGGAGTGTTTATGATCTCTCAAGCTTAAAAGAAGGAAGCCGTGAATCCAGTTTTAGATGTTGGATGTTAAAATCCTTTCTGCTCGGTTATTTCAGCCCTTTCTTTGTCAAATCAATCCAGCTAAATTCTATAAAGTAAATTTAAGCTATTGGCAATAAAACTTTCGATGTCAAGTTTCCACCACAATTCACTGAGACTGTAATGATCTGAGCATCCATCATGGGAATTTCCCCTGGGCATATACCTGTTCCCGGATTCACTGGATAGGCGGGAAAACAAGCGGCGCTTAGACTTAGACGTAATGCATTTCCTTTGGCAATTTTCATACAAGTCGGCTGAAGTTCGATTCTAACAGGTGTTATCTCTTGACCCAGACTTACAGTCGCATACCCCTGAGTGAAATTATAAACGATCCCATTCGGAAGCACTTCAGATAACACGACACAGAGATCAAAAGTCGGTTTATCTGCATAGCAAAAAACCTCTACTGCTACATCCCCCATTAGACATAAATCTTCAGTAAACGGCGCTGAAGTATAGGTTAAAACATCGGTACGACTATCAATAGCACAACGATCAAAGGACCCAGCCGGAATTGCCCCATGACCTCCCAATGCCGGAACGGGACGCCACGGATCATGAACGAATACATCAGTTACAGCAGATAGAAGGGGCAATTCGTCAAAAGATTCCAATTGGGGGATGAGAGTCCCTGAATCGTCTCGTACAGTGGCTAAACCTGTACTGGCGAGACAATAGGATTTCTGATTACGTTGTAACCACGTATCAAAATAACGCCATTGATTACTGCCCATTTCAAATAAATAGACAGGCGGTTTATTCAACAATCCGGTATCAATTCCCTTGAGAAACTGGTCAAACCAACGGACTTGTAACGTATCCACAAAACTTAGCGCATTTGCCCCATAATCTCTTGCCCCCACTTTCCGTCCCCAAGGCAGGTGTGCCCAAGGTCCAATGATCAGATGCTGGGGAAAATGACTCTGGCTTACCATTTGTTTATAGAGGCGCAGATTACCCCGAAGATACGGATCAAACCAGCCACCAATATGCAGCATCGGCAAGTCCACACCGTCTAGATTCGGTGAGAGTTTTTGCCAATAGTCTCCGGGTTCAGGATGGTTTCGCCATTCAGCATAAAAGGAATTCGGCGCATACTTATTTAAACTCTCGGTAAATCGGGGAGATAGGTCATAAAAGGGCAAATTTCGAGATGCAGCATAGAGAATTTGATAGGCAATAGCATCATTTTTCAACCGGGCAGTTTCTGCGGCTAACTGTACCGCCCATCCCAAATTGGTGTGTAAACAAAATGCCCCATTTTCATACGCCCAATCTGCATATAAATCATACGCCATCATTGCCGGACAAATAGTTTTTAATCCAGGCAGATGTGCCGATGCGGCATAAAGTTGAGTCATCCCCTGATAGGAAAAGCCATACATACCCACCTGTCCATTGCTACCCGGTAACTGTGACACCCAATTAACGGTATCAATTCCATCAGCAACCTCATGGACAAATAGGCGAAACTCTCCCCCTGAAGTCCCCCGTCCCCGCACATCCTGAATCACAACAATATACCCCTGGGCGGCATACCAAGAGGGATGGGCATAGACTACAGTAGACGCGATCGCTCTTCCATAGGGTTGTCGCATCAGTAGTACGGGTAAGTCTGTCTCTGTATCGGGATAGTAAATATCAGCATCTAGACGAATTCCATCGCGGGTTAACATTGATGCTGTTTGTTTACGAATTTTTGTCATTGTTTTATCAATGGATAATTAATAATTGATAATTGACAATTGATTAATTTGGTCTAAGACCTCTTCGTTTACGAAGAAATTAAAAAAGATTTTCCTTAATTTCAATCCTCTTCTTTTAAGGAGAGGTCATTATCCATTGTTCATTATCCATTGTCAATTTGTGAAGTCTTATGTCTTATGTCTTACCCATCTCCCCTAGAAGGGCGGGTTTAGTCAAGTTATCAGTATGTCGTTAAATGTTATCTGTAAAACCCGCCCCTACACCCCATCTTTCTCATCTCCCTCATATTCCCTATTTCCTAACAGGGAACCACCACATCAGTACGTCCCAAGACTCGAAAATCTTCCTCATCCAAATCTACAGGTGTACCGCTGCGAATAAGTTCGACAAAATCCTCATTGGGAACCATGAAGCATAACGCATATAAACGACCACAACCTGTATTTATAATTTCATGAATACCCGTTGGTGGGACTAATAAACTATCTCCTGCCCGAAATGGCACATTTTTGCCATCACAACGGGCAATTCCTTCCCCTTTGAGGATAAAAAACATTTCTACAGCAATTTGATGGCGATTGGGAGGAGTTTTGCCACCTTCCTCAAAAATCTCCACACAAACGGTCAATGATGCATCCGCGATCGCGGGGTCGAAGATAATGGCTAAACGGTTACTATCTTGGGGACTGATGCGATAGGATTGGTAGTCCTTGGGGGATTTAATGACGGGAATCATACAACGAGATTCCATGGGTAGTTTCTCCTAAAATTGGTTATTCGTCATTGGTCATTCGTCATTCGTTTTTGATGCAAACCTTTGATAGCTGCTAACTTTCCCCATTTTCCTTTTCTCCTCTGCCCCTCCGCCTTTTTATTAAGCTTTTAAGGCTTTCAGAAGTAATTGGGAATCGCTGGTAAAACCAAAACATTGATTAACATTGTAAATTGTGGCTTTAAAACAGTAATCAGGAGACGTTGTTGCCGCACAATCTTTGAGCAGAACACAATCATACCCCAGAAAGTTGGCATCCTGTAATGTTGCCATGACACATTGGTCAATATTGACACCAGCAAAGAAAAGTGTAGTTTTGCCCATATTGCGTAAAATGCTGTCTAAGGGAGTGTCCCAGAAGCCACTCATACGATATTTATCAATGTAAACATCTTCGGGTTTGTGGTCTAATTCATCCACAATTGCTGCTGCCCAACTATCTTTTATTAACACTTTTGCCCCATTTTTGGGCAGAGGATCGCCGAGTCCAATTCCTGCGCCTGTGGGGTTGTAAACATGGCGCGATCCAGCACTAATATTGAGTAGATCGGGACGGTTTCCCCAGTTCACCCAAATCACAGGGACATTAATATCTCGTAACTGGGGAAGCAAGGTTGTCAGGGGTTCAATTGGGGTTCGGGCGGGGGTTACGTCTACGCCAATATGGGCTAACCATCCATCGGGATGACAGAAGTCATTTTGCATGTCGATGACAAGGATGGCAGATTTGACTAAATCCAGGCGTAGGCTTTTGGTTTCTGTGGTGAGGGTAATGGGGTGAGGGGTTAGGGAGGGGCGAGTCAAATCCGCGATCGCATCATTCACTCCCCAAGCATTCGGGGCTACACCTAATGTCCGTAACGGTTGATTCATGGCAGTAATAATAGACATGTCAATAATTGTACTCAGGATTGCGCGGCTGACCAGACATAAGCCAGAATAGAACGGTGCTATCGTTCAGGCATGACTGATGCGATCGCGCTTCGCCAGGGGACACACCCTTAAAGTGAATGGCACTGACTTTAGAGTGTGTAGTAAGCGCTGTCTTCGCTTCTGGCACGCTTCGTGCCTACTACGAACAAAGTACTGATTTATCAAGTTTTATCCGTGAGTTTTACTATTGGAAACGTTTTAATCCCTATTGATCCGGACTATACAACTGTCGATGTGCAAATTGAGGCAGATTGCATTGCCACGATTGTGCCTCATTCCTCTGTTAATTCTGGGGAAAGCAATAATACAGTCGATGGCGAAAATAAACTACTTTTACCCGGTTTCATTAATGCCCACACTCACTCCTCAGAGATGTGGCAACGGGGTATGATTCCGCCCTTACCTTTAGAACTGTGGCTTGCCCAACTTTATGAGTTTACGCCGTTAGAACCGGAACAGGTTTATTTAAGTGCGTTGGGGACAGCCGTGGAAACATTACTGTCTGGCGGGACAACGGTTGTTGATCATTTGGTATTAATTCCAGGGAAAGAAATAGAAACCGTTGCGGCGGCGGTTCGGGCGTATCAAGACATTGGGATTCGGGCATTTATTGGTCCGTTGATTCAAGATGAATCACTGTCGCAAGGGATTCCCGATGGGGAGGTAAAACGGGAACATGATCATTATCATCACTCAACCGAGGAAATCCTGGCATTTATGCAGGAGGTGGTGCAGCGATTTCATCATCCTGAATCAGGAATCAATATTCTGGTTGCGCCAACGGGGATACAACTCTGTTCAGATGAACTGTTTGAGGGTTGCATTGAATTAAGCGATCGCGATAATTTATGTCGTCACGCCCATCTGTTGGAAACAAAAGCACAGCAGCAACTAGCACAAGAAAAATATGGCTGTAGTGCGGTGAGACATTTGCAAAAAATTGGCTATTTGAGTCGGCGCACGTCTTTGGCGCACTGTGTCTGGTTAGATGATGCGGATATTGGAATTTTAGCCCAAACGCGATCGACGGTGGTTCACAATCCCTTGAGTAATTTGCGCTTGGGGAGTGGGATTGCGCCAATTTTGAAATACCGTCAAGCGGGAGTTAATGTTACCTTTGGCTGTGATGGTGCAGCGAGTAATGATTCCCAGGATGTCTTAGAAGCAATTAAAATTGGTACATTATTGCACAATACCACGGATTTAGAGTATCGCCATTGGATTACCCCCCGTCAGGCGATTAAGATGGCATCATTAGGTGGGGCAAAGGGGCTGAATATAGCGGATGAGTTGGGTTCGTTGACAATTGGCAAAAAAGCTGATTTAGTATTATATGATTTAACCAATTTATCCCTACTACCGCGTACTGAGCCGATTGGCACACTGGTGTTAGGACGTCCGACAAATGTGGTGGATACGGTTTGGGTGAATGGAGAACGAGTGGTTGCGGATGGAAAGGTTACCCGTATTGACGTAGATGAATTAAGGAAGGAATTATTTGAGCAAAGTCAGTGGATGAGTAGTCGCCCGTCTAAAACAGTTCAGCGGTTTGAGGCGCATTATCGTCAGGTGATGGGTTTAGAATGCTTGTAGTTGCGCTGTCTTCGCCATAAATGTTTGCTTTACCGATCCATTATTATATTTTTTAAACGCAGAGTAACGCAGAGGGTAACGCAGAGTAACGCAGAGGGAGTTTTATTGTTGGGGCGAAGAGTTTAGAGGGTGGGAGAAACAACCGGGAACGATAGGATCACGGTTTACACGGATATGATATAAAATCAGGTCAGAGTATATAAATTATACTATAACCCTATAAAATATTGGGGGACTCTTCTGTTCTCTGTCCCTTTTACAGACATTCACTGGAATATCTCTCCTCAATTCTGCCTTCAAACTTATGAATAACACAAAACTGGGATTAATCAGTGTACTTCTACTTTCTATCTCTAGCCCACCCATTCTAGCTCAGACAGAGGCATCCGAAACGGCGACTCCCTTAAAAATTACACCCCGCTTAGGAATTGGACATACGAGTTCCGGCGGTGGATTTGATGGATTTACCCGCCTAGAGGGATTTGTCCCCCTTTTGCAAAGTCCGGGTGAGAACCTGACGTTTCTGGAAGGGCGATTATTCCTAGATAACGATGATGCCAATTTAGGAGGAAATCTCACCCTGGGATATCGTACCTATAATGCCAATTCCCATCGCATTTGGGGCGGTTATATGAGTTATGATAACCGCCATACGGGTCACAATACGTTTAACCAACTGGGGTTAGGTATAGAAAGTTTAGGCAATGTTTGGGATTTTCGGGTGAATGGGTATTTACCCATTGGAGATAGGCGCCAGGGAGTCGGTGATGTTGGGGTTCGAGATAGTTTCTTTCGCCGTAATTTCTTGATTTTAGAACAGGGGCAAGATAAAGAAGCCGCTATGGCGGGTTTTGATGCAGAAGTTGGGGCAAAACTTGCTCAAATTGGTACAGATGGTGATCTGCGCGGGTATGGGGGATTGTATTGGTATGATGCCCAAGAGAGTTCAGAGATATGGGGATGGCGGGTGAGATTGGAAGCGCGTCCCTCAGATAATTTTAATCTGGGTTTGTCGTTGCAAAATGATGATTTATTTGGCACAAATTTAGTTTTTACAGTGGGTGCAACATTCCCCGGACGTCGTCCTCAAGGGCTAAGGGATGAAGATGATCAAGTTGTAGCACGATTGGCAGAATCGGTGCAGCGAACAAATGCGATTGTGATTGATCATCAAGATGATTTCCAAGAAGTACCAGCGACGAATCCCGAAACTGATGAACCCTATGTATTTCAGCATGTTAGTTTAGGCGAAATGGGGGGAGATGGTACCTTTGAAAATCCGTTTGGTACGGTTGAGAACGGGTTAACTCAAACGATGTCCGATGGCAATGATATTGTTTATGTACAACCCGGAACGAATCCAGGGATTCCGCCGTTTACTATTCCTGATCGAGTACAGGTGTTATCCACGGGTCCCATTCAGCAACTGGATACTGTAGAACGAGGAATCGTGCAATTACCCCTATCGGGTGCGGGGGTACTCCCCACGATTTCTCCAGGCGCTGCTGCTTCGGTAACAATGGGGAATCAAACTACCCTATCTGGGTTTTTTATTCCCAATGCGGGTACGTTTGGAATTGAGGGAATAGGGATTGATACAGTAACGATTCGGGAGAACGCGATCGCGAATTCCACTCAAGATGGTATAGTACTATTTGAAGCTACGGGAAATGTCACCGTTACCGATAATAGTATTGATACGACAGGTGGTTCTGAAAATAGTGGATTTTTTATCTTTAACACGGCGGGTTCGGTTGACCTAAACCTGGTCAGGAATCAGATTGTCAATACGACAGGCGATGGAATGGGTATTATTCTGTTTAATACTGAGGACAGTACAATAACACTTTCTGAAAATATACTTGTGGATAATCAACTTAACGGCATTGGTTTCAGATTAGCTAATGCAGTCAATGTTAGTTTTAATATTAATAATAATACAATTCAACGCAATGGCAGTGCCGGACTTGTCTCTGAGGTATTCAGAAATTCTAATTCAAGCGTCACAATTATCAACAATGAAATTTCAGGCAATCAATTTGATGGAATTTCTATGGCACTAATAGATAATTCCAAGGGAATAGTCACTATTACCAATAATGAAATTAGTGGCAATCAAGAAGACGGGATTATTATGGGATTATTTGCAGATTCCGATGAAACCGTTACGATTGTAGATAATACGCTATCGGACAATCAGTTTCATGGACTTAGCATATTGCTAAGGAATAATTCCCAGGGAACATTTAATATTACAAATAACACTATTTTGAACAACCAGTTGGATGGGATTATTTTCACGTTCTTGGATGATTCCCGTGGAATGGTAACGATTGCCGAAAATACCCTGGCTACAAATCAGAGGCGGGGAATGACTGTACAATCTACTACGACTGCTGAAGGGGAAGTCATTATCCAAAATAACCTGATTTCTGATAATGAAACTATCGGGATTGCTGGATTGATGTTAGGAGAATCCCAGTTAGGAGTCACAATTGACAACAATGAGATATTGAATAATGGTCATCATGGTATCGGTGTGAGCATTCAAGAATTTGCTACATCGAGACTGAGAATCACTGATAATCAAATTGACAGGAATGGCTTTCAGGGTATTGAACTCGATTTTCCCGAACCCGATGGCATTTTTATAGATACACTTAATAACTCAACGCTCCAGTTACTACTGGAAAGAAATACAGTAATGGATAATGCTCGTTTTGGTGTGCTTATATTAGCGGAGGATCAGTCCGAAATTTTTGCAAGTGTCAGATTTAATATATTTACAGGAAATCCTGGTACTTTTGGCAATCCCAATGGTTTTTTAGTACAAACAGGAGAGGAAATTATTGATCCTGATCCTGAATCGACTATTTGTTTAGATTTGAGTAATAATACCAGCGAGAATGGCTTTGTACTTAATTACACCGATCCTGAGAGTACATTCAAAGCCAATACAACAGCAAATAATGGAATCATTTTGATACCACAACTACCTGTTGAGCCCCTAGGTGATTGTCCAGTTCCTTAGTAGTGTGGCAAGTTAGTAGTGTGGCAAGGCTAAAATTGGGGAATAGAGTTTACGGGTTTTCTGGGCGCACGCCGGTGCGCCCCTACAATTCCAATCCACTGAATTAGGTTTGCCGCGCTAGTAGGATACTTAATAAGTTCAATAATTATAGAGACGTAGCCATCTACGTCTCTACCATGTTGATTTAAGTTAGGCTGTCTCAAAATCTAGCCAATCGGCAAGAATATTAGCGAGATTCAGTCCCTTGATTAGGATCACCTGCTACATGTTTATTTCCACCTTCGGCTTCCGCAATGGTTGCTGGATCTTTCTTGGACTCTTGCTCATCAGCTTTGGGATCTGTAGACTCCATACCCGTTGTTCTAGCTCCGGCGGCGGTTGTCGTTTGTTTACCGTGGGATGTTATGTCTTTTTCTGGCATAATTGCATTCTTAATTTCGACGTTATTACCAATAATAAAAAACTAAGAGAGAATGTTCCTCTTCCTAAAATAGGATTTTGATTTATTTATCTCTCTATCTAAAGCATTAGTGCGCTGACGCCATGGGGCTTGCCGAGTGGTGTGGCACTCCTAAATGGGTGTATGAGATTGAGTTCGTAAGTAATCAGTCAGGGGCGGGTTGAGTCACATCCCTTGTGCAACAGAAAAGATAGTCGTGAAAAGAGCCCCTCCAGCTTCCCCCGATTCAACTCGCCAACAACTGAGAGGGTGTGACTCGCCACAACTGTTCTAATTGTGACGCTGGCATGGTCAAGTATAAAACATCACCTGCCGCTAAGGCTGTGTCCAATAAATCTCGACCGTGAAGCTTTTGATTTTTGGTTTCAATATAGAGGGGAACAAACTCAATATCTAGGGTTAAATCTTTCACCCGGCGTCCACAGAACGGATGCTTCAGAGTAATCGTTGTTGCCAACGCTACCCAAAGGGTATCTCCGGTCATGCCATTCCCTAAAATACGCCCACCTAAAGCGGCTGCGGCAAAGGCAGGTGTGGCTAATTCTGTGGGACTGAGTACCACCTCAAAATTAAAAACTTGCTGCACTCCTCGGGCAAATTGGGGGTCATGATTTCGCACAACGATGGGTAAATTTGGCGTTAAAGCTTTGGCACTTAAACTAATCTCGACATTAGTCATGTCGCTACTGGTTACAGCTAATAAAGCTTCCGCTGTATGGATATTAGCCGCTTTTAAATGGGTCGCCAAACTGGCATCACCAATAATCACGGGGACTCCCAAGGAACGGGCAACACCGAGAAATCGATTATGGGTATCGGGTTCAATGACAACCACGTCATAGCCATGACTATGGAGTTGATTAATAATCTGGATACCAATACCCCCCAAGCCACAAACAATATAATGATGGCGACTGGGAACACGGGCTGCATCTAAAAATTGACTAAAACGAGTGCCTAAAATAAAATCGTTGAGTAGGGCGTAACAAATCCCAATCACACCTGCCCCAACTAACATCATCACGGCAGTAAAAATTTTGATACTGTCGGGGGCAAATTCTGCCACTTCTTCTTTTCCCCCAGCCCCAGTAATCATACCCACGGAAAAATAAAGGGCGTCAACGATCGAGGTATTCAACTGAACGCTAACATAAGTGAGTGTGGCGATAAAAATGGTTAGGAGTAGGGCGAAAGTGCCAGCGAGAATGGGTTGACCATGGTGCTGAAACTGTCGCAGGTTGGTGAGAACTTTAAACAGTCGGCGTAGCCAAGAACCCCGACGGCTGCGGATATTGGGTTGAGTGCCAACGATTATGCGATCGCCCGGTTGTAAGGTTCGCCCTTGCACAACGGCTGAAACCAAATTCATCTGCCCTTTCACGGGTCGATAGTAAATCAACATCCGCGATCGATCTTCCCACAACTCATTCAACCGACGCCCGTTCCAGGGATGAGACTCATGGATATATTCTTCATGAATGGGCCAGGTTTGATTAAATAATCGCAGTTGTCCAATCGCTTGATTCCCCATCGCGGCAAAAGCAAACACAGGGGCGGCTAATGCGGCGACACTGAGGCTGACATGGTTGGGCAGAATCTGATCTAACCGATCGCCTAAGCTGCTGTTAAATAGCCGACTAATTATCCGAATCCGGGGATTGAGGACTCGGGCTTGGGTGAGAATGGCTAGATTCAAGGCATCATCGCTAGACGTGATGACTAGGGTTTGCGCCTCCTGAATCCCAGCGGCGAGTAGGGTGGCGGCTGAGCGAAAATCGCCGATAATCAGATCCTGACAGTTACAAGGGACTAAGCGATCGCTAATTCCGACAACAGATGCTCCCTGTTGCTTTAATAGTGAGAAAATTTGATAGCCAGTGCGACCCAAGCCACAAACGATGATTCGGGGTTTCATAAAGCAAGCCTTATCCACAGACAGATTTTTGTCTGGTCGTGTTTTGAACAACTATTCTCCTATAGATTCACGGCAACCATTGTAACCGAAGACACCAAGACTAGCGAGAACAGGAAAAAAACTGTTCCTCGTTTATCATTTATACTTCAAATAGGACGGTTTTTTTTGAGCCGTTATCAGCAGCAACTACGGTTTATTGACGAAAGGAAATCTTTACTATTAGACTAATAATTAATTAAATAGAAAGCAGTTTATGACTAAGCCTCAGATTCCTCTAAGCCTACAAAAACTCAACCCCAAGACGTTCAATCCCGAAAAACGAGCTTGGACTAAATCAATCGATGGTGTTAATGATATTAAAACCCGTAAACTAACACTGGTAACTTATAATATTTGGTTTTCCGACTATTATCGCCAACAACGCCATGAGGCTATACTGAAGCTGATCCAAGACTGTGACGCTGACGCGATCGCGTTGCAAGAGGTCACCCCAACCTCTCTCAAACTAATTTTAAAGCAAGACTGGGTCAGAAATAATTACTATCTTTCCGACACCACAGGGAAAACCGTAAATCCCTATGGCGTTCTCTTGCTGTCTAAGCTTCCCATCCATCGGTTATTTTTCTGTGACCTTATCAGCCAAATGAGCCGCAAATTTCTCTGTGCACAATTGCAGATTAATGGACAACATTTTAATATTGCTACGGTTCATTTAGAAAGCAAAAAGAAGTTTGCCTCCATCCGCGCCATACAGCTTGCTGATATCTTTCCCCTATTAGAACACGCCGATCATGCTGTACTCATGGGAGACTTTAATTTTTGTTCATCCTGGGAAAACGAGAACCGTAATCTCGACCCTCGCTATCAAGATATGTGGGCAGTTCTCAGAGGTGATGAACCGGGCTATACCGAAGATACTGATATTAATTTAATGAGGTTGCAGCAAAAACAGAAACACAAAAAAGTACGCTTTGACCGCATCTTACTCCATTCTGATTCCCCAGGTTGGCAGCCACAATCCATTGAACGCTTGGGATTGACACCCCTTTCCCCGGATTGCCCCTCTGTTTTCCCCTCTGACCATTTTGGTTTAGTTGGTCACTTAGAGTACAAAGACTAAAGGGGCGGGAAAGAAAAAGTTATTTATTGAAGAATATCCGAGCTATTTTGATCTTCTATTTCTTACCACGGCAGCGATCAAACATGTTTTGATACCTTTCTTTAAGCTCTGGATTGTCCACTACTAGCTCTACATGCACATTAACACAACCGTGATTCTCTTGCAGCGCGATCGCGGCTAAAAGATCACTGGCTGCTTTAGGCGAGACGAATTCACCTTTGACGGTAGTGGCTGTCTGGGGACGCATCTCTACAGTATCGGGAACACCTGTAACTTGCCCCTTCCCCAAATCAATTTCTGCCAATTGTTTTGGTTCTTCGCCAACTTGTTCAACAATTAATTTTTCCCGTCGCACAGGGACTTCTACTAGACGGGTTTCAATTTCTTTGCGAACGACTACTTCGCCGACTTTGTGCTTAGTACGGTTGACAACTAATTGTTCTTCTAGTAAGCGAATCATGTCTTCTTCGACTATCTCTGATGTCTGATCCGATGTCTGATCAGACTGTTCGAGATCACTATTCAATATTTCTTCCGAATCCATAGCCTTTTCAGTATTCATAGCCCTTGTAGTTGTTACCGACGAATCAGGTAAGTCCCCTGAAGGATTTACTTTTCGATGATGTACAGGCAAGTATTCAACTTCTGCTGGTGATAGATCAACAATCACTCTTCTATTTTCTGAGTCAATTGTCTGAATTTGCTGACGACTGAGGAGAAAACAGGGGGATTCAGCGTTTGTCTCTCCAGCAGAGATCACCATATAAAGCCGATGATTTTTTTCAACCCAAAAATCTTCAACCCGCCCTAATACTTTACCTTTTGGATTCACGACAATAAAGAAAGTAAACCTTTCTCTAAATTGGTCTAATAAATTTTTAATTTTTTTACTTGTATAACTACTTGTAGGTTCTTTTTTGCTCATAGTTGACTACTCCGACTCAATTCTGGTAACCCTAGCCAAACTTGTTAAACGCAGGGTGAGCAATGCCCACCCCCGTGTCCACCAACTTACTTAGTTAAATCGGTGAGATTCAAGATTTTCCAGAAGTCTAGCGACGACCTTTGACAACAGGATTGCCATCTACATCGACTTCTAATTCTTCGCGACGAACTGTTTCTTTGGCATCTACAGTGTCACGCTCAACTTCTTTCTTGATACCAACTTCTTCGCGCACATAGGCTTTCTTTTTGATATCTGCTTTTTCTTCATGAACTTCCACACGAGCAACCTCACCGTCATGGAAATCAGCCGTACCTGGTTGGACTTCGCGGGCTTCTGAGGGAGTGCTTCGCTCAATTACGACCCGTTCTTTTTCTACAGGAACTGATACCTGAGCCGTTTCAGATTCTACATGCTTACCAACGGTAACTTCACCGCTCTTGTAACGGTGTTTGTTAGCAATTAGTTTTTCTTCATACAGCTTTAGATTCTTATGATCCTGGTCAGTAGTGGCGTAGAGGTGAGGCTCATGATCATAGCTGTAGGTGTCGCGGTTGTAGGTTCTCCCTTGAGCCGCTGTTGATGCTGTTGAGCGACTGTTCGCCATTGGTCGGTAGACATTCCTGACTCGTTCTTCGTAGTCGTAGTCAATGGTCATGTTGTCATGGTATTCAGGTAAGCTTTCGGCTTGCGCTTTTGTCATACCGATTACATAAACCCGGCGACGATCATAATCCATCCGAGCATAACCTACAGGTAACAAGACCTTTTTACCAAAGATCCAGAATCCTGTATCAATGACTAGATACCGGAAACGACCTGTTTCATCAAGAAGAGCATCTTGAACTTCACCAATTTTCTCTTCTCGATCAGAGTAGACATCATATCCTTTAATGTCATCGCCACCGAAAATCTGTTCTTTATAGTTGGGGTAAAACTTGTCTATCTTTATCAGATTCATAGAATAGTCTCCTTGTTTCTTCATCTTGGTGATTGAGAGTTTTACTCTCGCACCCTACTTTCATACTAAACACAAAAGAGTTCTATTTAATCCCTCAAAAGACGTAAAGAAAACGAGGTTAGTGATTATTTTGACGACGATACCGTGATTTCCTTTGATTTAGAATATTTGCGCTGATTTCCAGACTTTATTCTAGCCAAAGTTCTTAAAATTAACACTATTCCTTTAGTATAGAGAGTTTGACCTAATGAATAGCTAAATAATCGCAACTTAACATTATCAGTTATTTTTTTTATCCCCCTATAGGAATAGATAAAAATAGTTATAGTAAGTAAAGATGACTCAGATTTAGTGCTATTAACCTGTTTTATGCGATATCACGTTATTTACGACGGCAACTGCAATCTTTGTGTCACGTTAGTGCAGCTTCTGGAAAATCTCGATCAAGGACAGCAGTTTGACTACATTCCCATGCAGGATGAAGCCGCCTGTCAAACCTTTGGCATTACTCCCCAAGACTGTGAACTGGGCATGATTCTCATCGATGGGGCGTCCCCAGAACGTCGGTGGCAAGGGAGTGAGGCGGCGGAGGAAATTGGGCGTCTGTTGCCCATGGGAGAGGTGTTCGTCTCAGCGTATCGGGCAATGCCTGGAATGAAATGGCTGGGCGATCGCAGCTATGAACAGATTCGTGATAATCGGTATAGTTGGTTTGGCAAGCGATCAAGTACCTACAACTCAGCTTATCCTGTGGGATGTCAGGGGAAGCAAAATTGTCAGACTTGATTGATTCACGCGATCGCACCGTTCGTAGTCAGTGCTATTTTTGCCATTAGCACGTTGGTAAACCTGGATCACAGCGATGGATGGAGAGTCTGATATGCTTACCCCAACTATCCACTTTAATTGTGCGATCGCGACTCTATGGAATACCCTCACCCACCCGCCTTACCGAAGCCAGAAGCGAAAAAGCTGAGTTTTACCACCAAGTTCACCTATGGCTTAGGTGAGTTATCAGCAGCAATTCCCGGCAACATTTTATCATTTTTCTTCTTATTTTTTCTTACCAATGTCGCTGGACTTAATGCCAGTACAGCGGGTAGTGTCCTGCTGATTAGCAAAGCCTGGGATGGGATTAATGATCCGATGATTGGCTGGCT
This sequence comes from Coleofasciculus sp. G1-WW12-02, assembly GCF_040219735.1. Lineage (NCBI taxonomy): Bacteria > Bacillati > Cyanobacteriota > Cyanophyceae > Coleofasciculales > Coleofasciculaceae > Coleofasciculus > Coleofasciculus sp. G1-WW12-02. The sequence goes on from NZ_JAVJRX010000152.1 coordinate 19,640, forward strand.
TAGTGATCACACCCGTTCACCTTGGGGACGACGATATCCATGGATTGTTTGTGGGGCAGTTCCTTTGGGAGTATTTTTTGTGTTGCTGTGGATTGTGCCAACGTTTAGTAACGATGGAACGTTGAATCAGCAAGCCTTATTAGGTTACTACGGCATTGTGGGGGTTCTATTTTATGCTGCGTTTACATCAGTGCTACTGCCCCTATCTGCCCTAGTCCCAGAACTGACTCAAGATTATCACGAACGCACTAGCTTAATCAGTTTTAAATCGGCATTTTCTGTTGGCGGCGCGATTTTTGCATTAGTCTTAGCTCAAGTTATCTTTTCCATGGTTGAACACCCTAGCCAAAAATATTTAGTGTTAGGAATTGTTTGTGCCACTTGCGCTGTTGTGTCCGTCTACGTCAGTGTTTTAGGAACTCGTAAGATTGTTCTCAAGGCTCAAGAACCAGAGACATTGAATGCGCCTGTCCCTCCATCCTTATCCTGGCGATCGCAGATTGGCTATATCTTCACCAATCGCCCCTTCTTGTGTGTCATGGGCATTTATCTTTGCTCCTGGTTAGGTGTACAGATAACTGCCGCGATTTTGCCTTACTTTGTGATTAACTGGATGGGATTACCTGATCACCATTTTACCCAAGTCGCGATCGCGGTGCAAGGAACGGCACTGACGATGATGTTTATGTGGAGTTTCGTGAGTAAACGAGTGGGTAAAAAAGCGGTTTATTTAATCGGGATGCCGTTGTTAATTTTGGCGGAATCTGGATTATTTTTCCTCCAACCCGGTCAAGTTGGTTTATTATATGGTTTGGCTGTACTGGCTGGGTTTGGCATTGCCACAGCTTATCTGATTCCTTGGTCAATGTTACCTGATGTTGTGGATCTCGATGAACTCAACAGCGGACAACGGCGGGAGGGAATTTTCTATGGCTTCATGGTATTGTTTCAGAAAATGGGTTTTGCGATCGCACTCTTTTTAGTGGGGAAAATACTCGACTGGGCAGGGTTTATTCCCAGTGTGGCGGGAGAACCCAATCCTGTGCAACCGGAGTCGGCTTTGTTCGCCATCCGGATGATTATTGGTCCTTTACCCACGCTGATATTAATTTGCGGTTTGGTTTTCACCTATTTTTATCCGATTACTCGTGAGGTTCATGTCCAAATTCTCCATCAACTCTGGGAACGTAATCATAAGTCATGAGTCAATGTTAGGGGCGGGTTTAGCCACTAAAGCTTGCTGGTTACCAATAACTGAGGAATAAAACCCGCCCTTATTTATAAGTTATTAGTCATCATTTATAATGGAAAACACAGCAGAATATATTTGCGCCTACTGTGGCGAAGCTAACGTCACGTTTATTGACATTAGTGCTGGCTCTCAGCAATCTTACGTTGAGGATTGCCAGGTTTGTTGTCAACCGAATATTTTGTATGTCCGGATTGATGAAGAAACTCTCGACCTAGAAATTGATACGGATGTAGAAAGTTAACTGGTGCTTTGGTTAATTTCTTTGATGCTGGAGCGGTTTAAAATCAGTTTTGGTTTGTTACCTTTACTCTTGAGCATCACTATTTGTCACCATACTCTTTTTAAGAGTTTCACAAAAACTCAAGAAATTGTGAAACGTTTCGAGGTGTGTCGAGTCACCTTGTACTCTTTTCTGTAATTGCTCTAAATAATATCTTTTTATGGCATCACCGGGAAATTTTTTAGTATAAGATATGTTTCTTGCCTCAAAAATTTTTTGTACATATTTCAAATGAAAATCGGCGTGATTTCTCATATTATACTTACCCATTTTTTCAGGATCATACTGAGAAACATCATAATAGTTTACATAATCTGATAATGGTGATTCTAGTGGTTGTTTTGAATCAAAAATTTTTCTATTGCCTAATAACCAAGTCTCTATACAGCGATTTTGTATAATGATTTTAATTTTAGTGTCGCCTAAATCTGTATTCTTCCCCTGGATAAGGTTTTCAATATAACTTTCTCTTTCATTTACTGTCTCTTCATCAGCATCCAGACAAAGAACTAAATAATCATAATTGTTTGTTTCTTTGATTTTGTCAATTGCATTATCAAGTCCATCATGTAAAATAGCAGGATAACCTTTTCCGCTTATAAGATAATAATTATTTTTTTGAACTTGATCATGATATTTAACTCGTATTAATTCAGGAAGAAGATACCCAAGCCATTTGGGATAAATCTTTTTTTCTGTACTATTACCCTCCACTAAAAAGTAAATATTCATTATTAATATTCTCAATATTCATCATCCTCAAGGACATTAATTAAATCAATAAAAGCTTTTTGCCTAGATTCGGAAATATGAAAATCTTCTGCATTTTTTACGGTTACCAAACTTCCTTGACGAGTCACTATTTTCCAATAAGCAGGACTAATATTATTAATGACATAAGGATGATGACTGGTAACCATAAATTGTGATCCTTGATTGTCCAAGATCAGATCGGTAACGCTATCAAGACAATTAACACCGAGGCTATTTTCAAATTCATCAATCAGAATAACACAATTATCAGGAGATAAATATAATTGGCTGATGTACATTAAAGTTTTAAACATTCCTGATGAAATATTTTTAATCCAGTTTTGGACTCCTTTTTCTTTAATGCTCACAGTAGTCGCTTCCTTCAATAACTGGGATAATGCAATAGGAATATCCTCGTCTTTTAGAGATTCTATTTTTATATCTGCCACATTGGGAAAAATTATTGTGAAAGTTTTCTTGATTTTTTCAAATTCTTCAGGAAGTATTCTATAAAGAATAGCTAATTTAATTAGGATAGGCAAATTACTTTCCTTTAAAGACAGCAATGAAGATTTTTCGTATTTCTTAAATATGGATACTGGTAGCAGCATTGTTTTATCAAAACTACGTCCTGAATCAGCTAGTATGATTTTATCTAGTTCTTCTTTGACGCGAATAATACTATCTTCTTGTTTGAGTAACTCAATAATACTCTCATAAGGAGATAATTTTGGGGTTTTTTCTCCATGAAATATAATTTTTTCTTGTGTTCTTTCGACAATAGTTTCTTGATTACGCTTTAAGGTTTCACAAATAATTTTAACCTGTTCTTCTTCCGATGAATCACTATCAATAGGGGTTGTGCTTTTTTTTGTCTCAAATTCTCCACTCCAATGATATTCCAAATCATCACTGGTCAAAAAACAAACATTCCAGCGCACTCCATTCAGAGACGCACCATTGGCTATCTTTTTCAAGTTGCTTATAGATCTTAATATTCTTGTCTTACCAACACCAGATACACCGACCAGAAGATTAAGATTCTGCAAAAAATCTACTGGTTCAAGCTTCCATTGGTATTCGTTATCGTAATACTCTAGTTTTTTAATTTTCATGTTGATTTATTGTAATCTTTGCGGGACTGCCCTCCTGACCCAAAACCTTGTCCATACCTTCCAGTCCGACTCACCCCAACCCCACACCCCATCTGCGAAGCATCAGAGATGGCAACCTAGCACATCCCAATCCCCCAAAATTATAGAACTCCGAGTCAGTTTCCAAAGAACTGCCCGACAAAATTTGTCCGGCTGCGGGGCGGTTATCACAATCAAGATACCACACGCGGGGAATTTCAGAACGGCTGTAACGGCTCCTATCCTGCCCTTGAAGGCGTCAAACCGCTATACTCCTCATCCTTTATATTTGTTGATTTTCCCTGGATGTACGAAAACCGCTAACGCTAGCATAAGGAGTCAACTGCTCCTGAAACGCCAAAATTCAACAGTAGCATTGATTACAGATGCCCCTCATTGGTGAAGGATGTGCTTATGGTTATCAATACAACACTCCGCTCTCATAAACCCCTTGGTGGACTTTACACCAAAACTGGGGAACATGCTTTGGTTTTCCCATTGAAGCATACGCAAGTGCTAGCTAAGGTGGCGGGTAATTTATCCCGCGTCGAGGTGACGCAAACCTTTGAAAATTCCTTCGCGGAACCCTTAGAAGCCATTTACATCTTCCCTTTGCCAGATGCGGCGGTTGTCGATGAGATGGAAATAAAACTGGGCGATCGCGTGATTAAAGGGGGGATTAAAAAACGGGAAGAGGCGCAACTGATTTATGAACAAGCACGCCAAGAAGGACGAACCGCAGGATTATTAGAACAAGAACGGGATAATATTTTTACCCAATCCTTGGCAAATATTAAACCCGGAGAACAGATTGACGTAACGATTCGCTATACCGATACCCTAAAATTTAGCGGCGGTGAGTGCGAATTTGTCTTTCCGATGGTGGTAGCACCCCGCTTTTGTCCAGGGATTCCCATTGATGAAACTGGGGATAGCGATCGCGTGGCGGATGCGTCACGGATTATGCCTACGATTATCCCACCTAGCACCCGATCTGGACATGATATTCGGATCACGGTGGAAATTGACGCCGGGGTTCCCATTTCCCACATCAATTCTCCCTCGCACCAGATTAGAGTGGAACATGAGGGGACATTGGTGCGCGTACTCCTAGGGGAAGAGGACACTATTCCCAACAAAGATCTGATTTTACGCTATCAAGTGGCAGGCGATCGCACTCAGGCGACGGTACTGACTCAATCGGATACACGCGGCGGTCATTTTGCCTTATATTTGATTCCGGCTTTGGATTATTCCCACCATGAAATTGTACCCAAAGATGTCGTTTTTCTCATTGATACTTCAGGGTCTCAAAAAGGTGACCCCTTCCGCAAATCCCAAGAACTCATGCGCCGCTTGATTCAGGGCTTGAATCCTAATGATACGTTTACGATTATTGATTTTTCTGATATCACGACGCAATTGTCTGCCAAACCCTTAGCTAATACGCCGCAAAATCGGATCAAAGCCCTTACCTACATCAATCAATTACAGGCAAATGGCGGCACCTATTTACTCAATGGAATTCGCGCTGTCTTGAATTTCCCCGCCGCACCCGAAGGACGTTTACGCAGTATTGTATTACTTACCGATGGTTATATTGGCAATGAAGCAGAAATTCTGGCAGAGGTGCAACAGTATCTCAAACCGGGAAATCGGTTGTATAGTTTTGGGGTTGGTAGTTCACCGAATCGGTTTCTTTTAAATCGTATTGCTGAATTAGGGCGAGGAACATCGCGGATTGTGCGTCAGGATGAATCAACTCAGGAGGTAACCGAAGAATTCTTGTGCCACATCAATAATCCAGTTCTCACGAATATAAATGTTGAGTGGGAAGGAATGGGAGAAGCGATGATCTATCCGACAACTCCCCCAGATTTGTTTACCCAGCAACCCTTAGTTTTATTTGGGCGCATTTCTCCGATTAATCAGGAACAGGCGGGTATTCTTACAATTACCGGCACAGCTACAGGGGGTAAGCGTTATCAAAAGGAATTTCACCTGAGATTTGATTCAGAAGGGAATTGTGCGATCGCGCAGTTGTGGGGGCGGGCGCGAATCAAAGATCTGATGAATCAAATGTGGCACTGTGAAAAGAAGAAACAGGTTGAGACAATTATACAGACAGCTTTGACTTATCAGATTTTAGCACCCTATACGGCGTTTGTTGCCGTCAGTGAACAAGTCCGAAGTGATCCGCAAGGTAAGGGAATCTGTGTCTGTGTACCCGTTGAAATGCCAGAAGGGGTATCTTATGAAGGGATTTTTGATCAATCTCCCCTGCGTTTTTTGGGACTCAAATTCAGGCGATCGCGAGGCGATTCTGGCATTTCTCCCTCAATCACAGCTAATGGAGCATCCTCTAGTCTTGCAGGTAATTCTACCTCGGATCAAATACTACTTACCTGTACGGATAACGTTAATATCACCTCCGCCGATTCTTCCTTGGTTCAGGATGAAACTATTGCCACAGTGCAACTCCTCAGCGTTACTGGATTAGAAAACTCTGTCGCTGCTCTACTCCTAAAACACCTGCAACAAATCATTTTACCACCGGGATACTCTGGTGAACTTGTCTTTGAGGTTCCTGTGCGTAAGGGGCGTGTGGTGCGGGTATTATGGGATGAGGAGGCTTCTACTCTCACCGAAGCCGTTGTCATTGATTTAATTAAGCGATCGCTCTTAAGTTGGCGAGTACCCCAATGGCTGATGGATACTGTGCGTTTAACTTTATGGATTCAAACCGACAATTAATAGGTGTAACTATGTAGAGATGTAGCGGGCTACGTCTCTACAGAAAGTAGAAACGGAATTTAAACATTAAATATCGACAGTTGATCTTGTACCCAAACCCGAAACGCTTTCATTGTTTTATTTCTGCCTAAACGCCGACATTGACCAAGATATTTGGGAATTGCTTCAATGAGTGAAAATTTAGGAAAATTAGGGCTAAAATCAGACGGGCTATACTTGCCATCTCGCAGCAGGTTAATTTGTAATCTTCCTTTTTCAAACCGCCACAATTCAGGCACTCCCAATGCTTCATAGATACTCGGATGAGTGCGAGACGTGACATCAATCTCTAATGCTAAATCCGGAGGCGGATCTAGAGTTAAGTCAATGCGGTCTTTTCCTCGAACGGCTGCCTCATTTTGAATATAGAAACAATTATCAGGTTCTATTCCCTTAGTCATCACCTCATTTTTGAATGTCGTCGAACCCAAGGGGCAAAATTCAATATCTAATTCTTCAAGAAGTGCTTTGAGTAAATCACTAACGAGTTCTTTTCCGCTTTCATGTTCAGGTAAAGGGGTCATAATTTCCAGGGTTCCATTGTCATACGCCACTCTAGCGGCACGATGCTCGCCTAAATCCTCTAAAATTGTCTCAAATTCCTGCCAGCTTACATTTGAGAGCAATATCCGTTGTCCTGGTGGTACAGTGATCCGATTCAGTTCTAATAACATGGTCTAACTCCGTTAAGTCTTGAGTTTTCTGGGTTTTCTTTTACCGTTTTTACACCAACCATAGGCTTACCAATGACCAATGACCAATGACCAATGACCAATGACCAATGACCAATGACCAATGACCAATGACCAATGACGATCCTCACCCCTCCTGCTTAAATAGAAAAGAGTTATCCCCATCAACATAATGGCTGTTCATCAAGACTATATTCAACTTGCCACTGACAAAAATGGCGATATGCATGACTTAACTGATAAAGTCAATGCCATTGTCAAAAACTCTGGTATCGAAACGGGAATGGTTCATGTCTTTAATATTGGTAGTACCGCCGCCATTGGCACAATCGAGTTTGAACCGGGATTGGAACGGGATTTACCGGAACTGTTAAATAAACTGATTCCACCCAGTCGGGACTACGGACATGAGCAAACCTGGCACGATGGTAACGGGCATTCTCACCTACAAGCCACTTGGTTGGGACCTTCTATCACCGTACCGCTTCTAAAAACCTAGACAAACCTACCCATAAGTAATTCTGCCTTGGTATAAGTCCACGGTGTAACTTTTGGTCGATGACCGTTAACGCTTGCGCTTGGCTGATACCCGGCGTTGTTGCTCGATATCAGCCTTAACCAACGGCTCCCAGTTAGAGACACTGTAATAATCGTGCCTACGATTGACTACAGGGCATCGACCAATAAAATTATTAAATTGATATAGAGCACTCCATACGTGCTTTCTCGGATTCACTCCGAGATAGGCGGACACAGAGCGCGGCAATCTCTCACTCAAATTCATCCCTCTTCTGGCAATTGCTAGGGCCGCAGCCACATCATCCGATAGTCCATACATTCGACTATATTTAACCAATCCAATCTTGGCTAACCAATCTTTCGCTGACTGAACTCGTGATTTTAATTGCTTTATCTGTCTTTTTCTACATTCTTTAGCAGAGGAAGTTTTTCCTTTAGCTAATGCAATTACTCCGTTAGCATAACGCTTGCTGAGTCCGTATTTCTCTTGAATATGGCTATTCCAACTGGATTGATTAAATTTAACTTCTTTGTTTAATAAATGGTTAACTGTTTCAACTGTTGCTTGATAAAATATATCGGACAATGAAGTTAAAAACATCTCCAAGTCGGTGAAACCGATGGGGTTAAGTTCATCGGCGGGAGTTGGCAAGCCTTTGCAATAAGTTATCGTCGTCATAGCTATTCGTTACCCGATTTCTTACCAATTAAGTCAACAATATCGA
>NZ_JAVJRX010000153.1:0-11111 GCF_040219735.1 Coleofasciculus sp. G1-WW12-02
GGAGCTGGGGGAGCTGGGGGAGCTGGGGGAGCTGGGGGAGCTGGGGGAGCTGGGGGAGCTGGGGGAGCTGGGGGAGCTGGGGGAGCTGGGGGAGATAGGGAAGCCATGTGATGACAGTTGTAGGGGCGGGTTTGACAACTATCGTTTCTTTTGCACCCTTTCTCTAACTAAACCCGCCCCGACTAAATGACAAATGACCAATGACAAAGGACAAATGACCAATCCCCCATCACAAGTTTAAAGCACGAGTCGCGGCTTTGATTAACTGATAATAGTGAGTTTGGGTAACATCCACCTGTTTAGCCTCGTCCCGATTGAACCCTAAAAGTCCGGTACGCTGTCCTTTTTGAACTACCAGAACTTTGCCTTGATCATTTTTAATTCGTAGTTCGTTTAATGATTCCCACAAGCTACAGGTATAACGGCGTTCATTGTGATGAAATTCGGCTTTTTTTATCGATGATGGGGCTGATTCACTCACCCGAATGCCGACTAACTCTAATTCAATTGTCACATTTCCATTCCAGGCATTATCTTTGAGTTTATAGGCAATATCTATATTCGAGGGTAGAGGGAAATATTCACCCCAACGCCACGCGATCGCACTCAGTTGCTTGGTGCCGTCTACCGTAGACAGGGTAAGCTTTACATGTCCTTTGCCCACGAGTTTTTGTTCCACCACTCGCACACCACCTGTCCAGAATATTGGGTCAGAATTACCAATCCCACAAGGATGCAATCGGTCAATTTGTTGGTATAGATTATAGCTAATTTGATTAAACTTCGCCTCGACGTCAATGGAGACTAAGGGTTTAAGATGTTCGGGTTCTAAACATTGATGGGCAAAGTGACTGAGTTGAGTTTGAAACGCCGTTAAATTTTCAGTCGGTAAGGAAAAGCCTCCCGCCGCTTGGTGTCCACCGAATTTACCTAATAAATCGTGGCAAAATTGTAGGGCTTCAAAGACATGGAATTCTGGAATTCCTCGTGCGGAACCGCGAATCTGTTCGGGATTTTCGTCTTCATAGGTGCCAATAAATACCGGGACACCATACCGTTCCACTAGACGCGACGCCACAATGCCAATTACACCATGATGCCAATCCGGTTGGACAAGGACGAGAACCCGCTGCTGTTGCCAGTTTAACTCCTCTTGTTCAATCAGTGCGATCGCGTCTTTCTCGATTTTCTCACAGAGGTGCTGGCGTTTTTGGTTAATTTCTTCGCATTGCTTCGCCCGTTCTTTGGCAATTTCCCCATCGCTGGTGGTGAGGAGTTCAATCACGATTTGCGGATCAGCTAAGCGCCCCACGGCGTTAATTCTTGGTCCGAGTTTAAAGCCGATATCTTCCGGTTTCAGGGCGATTTGGTCTTCACTGACGCCTGAGTTTTGGATTAAAGCCTGAATTCCCGCCAGTTGAGATTTGGGTAAGCGTTGCAATCCTCGTTTTAACCAACGGCGGTTAATTCCATTTAAGGGGGCGAGATCAGCAATGGTACCGAGGGTAAACAGTTCTAGGAGTTGGCTAGTGAGTCCCTGGTGCTGACCTAAGTCTTGGGCGAGAGTAACAGCTAATATATAGGCGACACCGACTCCGGCTAAACTGCGATACGGGGAAGATTCGGGTAACTGTTTCGGGTTGAGAATGGCATCGGCTTCTGGGAGTTCAGGGGGAAGGTCGTGATGGTCGGTAATAATTACCTTAAGACCTAAGTCTACAGCGCGTGCGATCGCCTCATGGGCAGAAATACCATTATCCACGGTGAGAATTAGCCCTACGCCTTTATTAGCGAATTCTTCCACGATGCGAGTATTGATCCCGTACCCGTCTTTCATCCGGCTGGGAATCCCATAGTCCACATCCGCCCCTAACCAGCGTAATGCCCTCAGTAACAAGGCGGTACTGGTCATGCCATCGGCATCGTAGTCACCACAGATAGCTATTTTCTCATGTTCTGCGATCGCATCTTTGAGCATATCCACACTAATCGCCAAGTCAGGAAATTCATCAATCGGGCTGGGCATAACCTGGGATTCTGGATATAAATAGACCATGGCTTGGTCTACGGTATCGAATCCTCGGTTAATTAACACTTGACCCAGCAGGGGTGAAAGTCCTGTCCCTTGGGCGAGTTGGTTAGCTTTTTCCGGGTAAGCTGAGGCAATTTGCCATCGCTGATTGGGCAAAGTTTTTGGGGAAGGGGATAGGTCAGAACTGGATTGGCTGAACACGCTAACTTGAGCAATTACATTGGGGCTAGGGATAGTTTACAGCAGATTTGTCCTTTGTCATTCGTCCTTGGTCTTATGTCAAACATCTGATACCTGTTCTGCTTAATCGGGAAGAAACACAGATGAGGGCGTCTATAGGGGTGCAAGGCTTGCATTGGTGGAAAGTCGAGGTGTAGGGGCGGGTTTTCCTGATAACGTTGTGGCACAAACTGATAACTTGACTAAACCCGCCCCTTTTTTTCCTTTGGTATCTATACCAAAGATCAAATCTGAATGATTTTCCTGATTAAGCTAATTTTGCCAAGACTGTGGCTAATTTACTGCCCAATTGTTTTACCGCCGCTTGTTGCGTCTCATCAATCAAGTTCCCCTTTTGATCAAATGCCTGATACGCATTAGGAATCGTTTTCTGATCCGGCAAAACCAACACGCCAATATTACCGAGAATGGCACGAACATGCACCAAACCCCGTAACCCACCTATTCCTCCGGGTGAGGTACTCATCAAGACAGCCACTTTATCCCGAAAACAGGAGAGGGCGAGAGGGGGTCCACCTGGTTCTGGACGAGATGCCCAATCAATGGCATTTTTGAGTAAGGGTGAGATAGAACTGTTGTATTCGGGTGAGGCGATGAGTAAGCCTTGATGGGCTTTCATCAGTTGCTTGAATTTGAGGACAGTTTCGGGAATGCCTTCTTTTTCTTCCGCATCTTGGTCATACAGGGGCATCGGTAAATCGCGAAAGTCTAGATAGGTGACTTCAGCACCGGCTTCTTTTGCTCCCGCAACCGCAATTTGTACTAATTTTTTGTTCCAGGAGGTTTCCCGGCTGCTACCTGCAAAGGCTAGAATTTTAGGCGCGTTTGTCATAATTTATTTTAATCCTTTTAGCCGCCAATATTGAGTTAATCTGAATCGATAGTTTAGGCATAAAATGGCGTCTTGTCAATCGTTTTACTGAAGTTAGCCAATTTAGAAGGGCTGATTGGTTTGTGAGGCATCAAGATGCTGCGATCGCGTCTTCCGCCGTCGCCACCATGCATCAATGGAGACGTCATTGAAACTATTGCCAGCGACTAAGATAAAAAACACCAGGCAATATACTAACTGACTCGTCGCTGTATCCCAGTTTTGGAGTAATGTCACCCCATACATCAGCACCACCATTAAGCCAAATCCGGTGACTAAAGCCGCTTGAGTCGCTAATCCCAGTGTCACCATAAATCCGACTATAAATTCCACAATTGGCACAAGTAAAGCTGGCGCTCTGACTAAGGGTTCGGGAATAAATGTATCTTGAAATAAATCCACCATCGACTGGGCAAAGCCGGGAATATTACCGAGGCGGGTAAAGCCATGGTTAAAGAAGTTTACGCCTAAAACGATTCGCAAGAAGGTATAAGCGATGACAATATCTCGACGACGGAACCAGGGTGTTGGTTGATTTGGCATTTTGTTGATGGTTTAGAGTTGTTTGTACGGCGAAGACAGCGCAACTACAAACTAAGCTGGAGCTAACCATAAGGCGACATTCTTGACATAAGCCTGAATATCTAATAAAGCCTGCGGGTTTTGCTTCATCCCATTCCCAGGGGGTTCATCCACAAAGCTGGGACATCCTGTGGCAATATCCCAGTTGTAGTCAACGAGATGATGGAATGTTGATTGAGCCACAACTCGTCCGAGAAGATTGCCTTCGCGATCGCGAGTTCTCTCGACGGCGATCACGAGATTAAATTCACGCCCGGTTATTTTGCTTTTACTTGTGGCAATAACTCGTGCATGATCAGCGTCATCGGGTATACCGATTCCGCCTTCATGAGGATGGGCGGGAAAGAAGGTAATCACACCCGTCGCTGATTCGGGATTTTTTAATAGGTTGTGAACGGGTACAATTGGGGTAATGGTTTGATAGTCTCCATTTCGACCTGAATGGTAATTGGGCCACAAAATCGATTGGGTTTCTACATCATCTGGGCAACAACGGGATGGATCGGGATCGGGTTGTTTGGTATGGAAATAATGAAAGATGCCAATCGATTTAAGGGGACACATCGACACCCCCATATCCTGGTGATCACGAGTCGCCAAAATCCCACCGCCTTGTTGATGAAAATGGCTAATCCCAGCACAGTCGTTGGTACTTAACCCATCGCCGACATCAAGGGCAAATAGCCAGAGTTGATCAAACTTATCTCGATCGAGAGTACTCAGCACTGGATCATCCCCATTAGCGTTGGGTTCCCTATCCCTCGCCGTTACTTCACACACCGGGTTTCCGGCTGCATCTGTGAGAGTGGTGAGATAGTTTCGTAATCGGGAAAAACGGGCGATTGTCCAATCGTCTTCCTCTGTCGATAATAAAGTTGTTTGTAAGAGAATGCGGATAGGCTGATGCATGGTAAGTTTTTCCAAAGGTAAGGATGGGTTTTACGATTATCCTCTCTTGCCTGCCCAAATGCCACTAAACTTGCCCTGTTCTTAGGGGCGTTTACAATTATCGTTTCTTTTTCGTCCCAATGCGACTAAACCCGCCCTTTTGAGAGGATTTAACCAAAACACTTTCGGTTTTCGGTTAGGCTCTTGATGGAGACGTTACCAATGGGGGTGTGGAGTAGTCCGGTTGGTGCGATCGCACACAAGCTTTGCTCATCCGATTCCTCTGATTACACAAGACTTTGACGGGTTTGCCAAGCCTCGACACCCTTATTTATCAGCCATTGCCACGGAACCAGAATTCGCGCTAAGATGTATGCCTCCCCCTCACCCATGGGGTTACCGGAATTCAGGGTAACCCCACCCCCCTTCATCTCCCCATGGTTACTCCATAAACTTAGGGCGCGATCGCTCCCTGAGAAGAATGGCATTATAAATAAAAAGGGGATAGGGGCGATGGTAAAAGATTCTCACCGACCAAGAAATGATGATATGGTTCTCGGCGGTCAAAATCCACCCCCGACTCAGGGCGTGGTATTGGGTGGTATTGCTGGGGTAAGGATGCGTTTAACCTCTCCTGTAGTGGATCAACGTTTGACAGCCATTACCGAAGCTACCGCCTATGGGGATGCAGGGTTAAATTTAGTGCTTCAAGCCTTTTTGCAAGATGAATCGCCACGGGTGCGACAAGCCGCCTATTTACTCCTGTGGAATAAGACACAACCGTGGGTTAAACAAGCCATTCAACATTATGTCCCTGCGAATCGGGTTGCGTGGTGGCGGTTAAATGAAACAGAAGGGGACATCGCGGCGGATACAGTGGGGGGAAATGATGGTACGATTAAGGGCGCCACGCCGGTGACGATTGTTCCAGGTCGTATGCCGGGATTAGGAGGTGCAGGACATCCGGATGAGGTGAATCCAGAGTCCTATCGGTTTGTCGAATTTGTTCTGCCTCAAGGGTTGGGGAGTGCGTTGCAATTTGATGGGGATGATTATGTGGAAATTCCCCATGGATCAGCTTTGAATTTTGGCGTTGGAGATTTCTCCATTGGTGTGGGAGTTAAGACTCGTAGTCGCGGACTTGAGGTGATTTTGGATAAGCGTGTGGAAACCTCTGGATCGGTGCAAGGATATTGTTTATATCTGCATCAAGGTCGGTTGGGTTTACAATTAGCTGATGGCATTGAGTCAGAAGGAATGAATTATGATAGTCAGTGCTTAATTGCCGATGATCGCTGGCATTATCTGGTGGTAACTGTTGACCGAGATGCGACCGATGGGGGACGATGGTATGTGGATGGGATTGAGTTGGGGAATCGATTTAACCCAAAGGGACGACAGGGTTCGCTGAATAATTTTAAGCCTCTGCGATTGGGACGACGTTCGGATCATCCAGGTGCACCGGGATTCTTTCAGGGTAGGATGAGTGATGTACAACTGTTTAATCGATCGCTAGCCGCACCTGAAATTCAAGCAGTTTATCAAAGGGTTGGGGTTAAGGGAACGCGATCAGGATTTATTCATAAGTGATAAGTATGCGCTTTAATCAATCTAGAGACGTAACTATGATTATGATAGACCCAATTACCCAGCCGGAGATAATATAATATAATTATTAACGTTCTCGAACAGCATTTGCCAAAATTCCTAAAATTTTCTTAATATCATTCAGATAATACTCATCCAAATCAATTTCGATAACGTTCCCTTTAAGGCGCAAAAACTTCCAATTGGTTCCTGACGTGACTGCACCATAAATTTCTGATATCCCATTTCCCTCGCGGTCATTGAATATCTGAGCTGCTACCATTTCCGCTACACACTGCCCCAATCCACCGATAAGATTTTCCTTCTTTGCTTCTACCAGCGTAATCACTGGCGCATTGACAAATAACTGTTCCGGAGACTGGCTGATCAGAAAATCGCAAACTCCATTCAAGCCGCACTCTTTATCAATATCAAATTCAATTCCCGAAAATAAGTTGATCTGCTCTTGTAACTGTCTTCTAATGTCGATTAAAATTGGAGCAATAATCATTTCAGACCGAGCTTTTCCACTATTGCTGGCTAAAGCCAAGGGAATATTATAACGCAAAGTTTCTGTCAGTAAGGGGCTGGGTTCAAACTCAGTAACTTGACTGAACGTATTCATTTTTTCTACAGTAATTAAGTCAAAGTTTTTTTTGACTTTGGCTAACGTAAAGTCACTATATGACATGGGCATTAAAGATAAAAACCTGTAGGTTGGGTTGACGCGCCGAAACCAAACAAAATCTAAGGCAATATTACCTACTACAAACTTCAATTTAGGCGTGTAATGTAATACCCGTTACTGAGGGCGGGTTTTGTTAATACATTGTCGGACATCAACCGAATGACTCAACCCGCCTTGACCATAAGAATGGGAAATGGGGGACTTTTTTATTGCCAGCGTCCCACAACTACCCGCACTGTACCATCTTCTAACACGTCTTCTTCTTCGACATTAAATCCTTGTTCTTGCACAGAATGCAGTAACATTTTATGGGCGTACTTTTGATTGACGGAATTGACGAATTCTTTTTGGTTAATGCTCGCCCCCCAAAAATCGGCTACGAGTTCATACGCCTCTCCATGCTGGCGAAAGCCTAAATCGTAGCCATTAGACTGGCGAATCACATATTCGGCTTCTGTGGTATTTCCGTGATAGCCGCGTACTGAGGTATTGCATTCGACTTGATACCCCAACTCCTGCAACGTTTGATGCAGAATCTCGCCGTTTTTTATCTGAACATTGATGGTGGTGAAGTGAGACATAGTTTTCGAGGATGGTTAATGATAAATGAAGTTAAGGCAATGTTAGTGAGTTCAGCGTTTGTAGTAATCGATTCGAGCGTTTATGACGAAGACAGCGCAACTACGAACCCAAAGGAGTGTGTCATTGGAGGTAAGGCAATGAGTAGTTGGAGAAATTTATCTCTAGGGAAGGATGTAGGAGTGAGACTCTAGCCAGACGCGATCGCACATCTATTTTATTTAGTCTAAAGCATAACCGCAATTAGGAGGGTTCTCCATGAGACTTCGGATGATGGGTTTGGGTTTGGGTTTGGTGATGGTGCTTTTGCCCGCTTGTAGTATTTTCTCTGAAGATGAGGCGGCTTTGCAGCCAGAGGGGACAACGATTGGTCATGGTTCTACCTTAGGCGATGTGACGGAGGATACGAGTGAGGTTGTCGGTGAGATTGTCAGTGTGGATGGGGAAGTGAAGAAGGTTCTCGGTTCAGATACATTTAAGCTAGAACAGGAAGGACTTTTGGGGGGGAATGACGTTTTAGTGGTGAACGCGAATCCCGATGTCCCGATTAAAAAGCAAAATTGGGTGAGAGTCACCGGGGTGGTGCGTAAATTTGTCAGTACAGAGATAGAGAAAGATTACAATTTAACCTGGGATTTAGATTTTAAAGAAACGATTAAAGCCGAATACGAAAATCAACCTGTGATTTTTGCCGAATCTGTGGAACTCTTAGCGGTGGATTGAGTGGGAGTTTGCCCATATAGCGGCTTGGGTGCGATCGCGTAGGTTCAATCGGCTTAAAATATGGGTAATATGGTTCTTCACCGTCTTCTGAGAAATATACAGAGTTTGGGCAATTTCTCGGTTATTCGCACCCGTGGCGATTAAGCGTAAGATTTCCTGTTCTCTGGGGGTGAGTTCATCCCAGGCGGTTGAGGAATTGGATACAGAAGCAGGGATTTGCGTCCGAATCTTTTGACCAATTCCTGGTCCCAACTGAGTATACCCCTTATACACCGCCCGAATTCCTTGGGCTAATTCGTCGGGAGGTGTATCTTTGAGTAAATAGCCAGAGGCGCCATAGTGTAGGGCTTGAGTAACGTACTCATCATCGTCAAATGTGGTTAAGACCAATATTTTGATTTGGGGAAACCGTTGACAGATTTCCCGGGTAGCAGCGACACCATCCATAATCGGCATACGCACATCCATGAGAATAATATCAGGTTGTAGGGTTTCCAGTTGTGCGATCGCCGTTTCTCCATTATCCGCTTCTGCGATAACCTCTAAATCATCTTCAAATTGTAATAAGGCTTTTAAACCGCGTCGGACTAGATTTTGGTCATCAACCAGTAAGATTTTAATCATTTCAGGAAATGAGGGAGATAGGGGAGATAGGGGAGATGCATTCGTAGGGGCTCTCGCATTCGCGCCCAAATCTATCGGTTTTATACCAACATTTCAACGCGAATGCTTCGCCCAATCCCCAACCATTAATCCCCAATGACGAATGACGAATGACGAATGACGAATGACAAATGACGAATCACCACTCAACTATAACTTGACACCCTTGTCCTGGTGATGTGTTAATGGTAAGATGACCCCCTAATGCTTGGGTACGTTCGCGCATCCCTTGTAGACCAAAACCTGTGGTATTCTGCGTCACATCAAATCCTCTGCCATTATCCTGAATCATCAGATGAAACCGGGAATCTGTCCAAATCCGGATACTCACCTCTGTGGCTTTGGCATGTTTATAGATATTGGTGAGGGATTCTTGGATAATCCGATAACTCGCCATTTTCACATCGGGCGTCACCGGATGGGACAAATTGATTTGACAATCGGGTAAGATACCCGTAGACTTGTGGAATTCTTGGATTAAAGACGCGATCGCATCCTCTAGAGATTGCCCTTGTAACGGGTTAGACCGCAGGGTTGCCACGGATTGACGCACGTCTTGAAGCGCAGTAGCGGCGACTTGTTTGACTTCGATTAAAAAGTCTTTTGCTTCTGCGGGATTCGACTCTAAGAGTCGTAAGGCGGCTTCTAAGTGCAGGTTAAACGTAATCAGGGAATGTCCCAAGGAATCATGGATTTCCCTAGCAATACGATTCCGTTCCTGTAAGGTGGCAATATCTTCAATCCGCACCGCATAGCGCCGCAGTTGAGCATTTGCCTGTGCCAATTCTTCCCGACTGCGCCGTTCGGCTAATAAAGCATCGACTAACAACTGTAAGAAGACTAAGACTAATCCAAACACTACTATAGAACTTAAGAGGATAAATAGCCAACGTTCTGGCACCGCAAAATGTGGGGGGCGAAAGGGAGGGCGAGGGCGAAGGCGAAGACTGCGAGACTGAAATCGGTCAACTTCCCGCATTAGGAATAAGACAAAAGCGAATCCGGTAATAATTAAGCGGCTTTGTCGTTCAAAAATAAAACAGTTTCGGATAACTAAAATAATTAACATCAAGGGTAACATGCGAAGTTTACCCACCAGAGAAACAAGGAGAATTAAGCCGATTTCTACTCCGGTGTAAATCACCTTAACCGATTTCTGGGTCGGTAATCTCAACCCCATCAAACCAAAGACGGCTAAACCCAGCAGATTTAGGAAAGGGAAACGAGGGAGGTGGGGAAAGGGAAACCGCAGGAATTCAACGATAGCAATGATTCCCAGCAGAATCCATTCTAGATATAGAAGGAAGGGAATTGGATGTTTGGTCATTGGTCATTGGTGATTCGTTATTGGTTATGTGTAGGGGCGAAGCATTTGGGGAGCAATCTGATGATACTTGTCCAAAATGTTTGACCCAAATGCGAGAGCCCATTCAAGGGACGTTGTTAGAGATAATGTTTTGATAAAAAAACCGTCACCTCCGCCTTCCTGGACTAGGACTAAAGTCCTACCTCAAATCAGGACGTTTGCCTCAAGTCGTTTAACCCCTACAGTTTCTAGGATAAAGACATCAAACACCAAATCGTTGACCACCTTAACATCATGAACATCAAAGTCTTTCCTCTATTCGCCACCATCGCTGCAATTACCCTCGCGGCTGCACCCATGGCAGCATTTTCCCAACCCAAATTCGCGGAGGAACTCAACCTAACAACCGACCAACAAACGCAGTTAGAACGCATCCGGGATAACAAACACTCGCAAATCGAACAAATTCTCACCCCCCAACAACGGGAACAGTTCCAAGAATTGCAGGGACAACGCCAGCGACACCGGGAAGGGATGCGGGCGCTAAATCTAACTGAAGCACAACGAAACCAAATGCGGGAGATTCACCAATCCGCACGGGAACAGATGCAGAATGTCCTAACCGAGGAACAACGGGAACAAATGCGTCAAATGCGGGAAAATCGTCGGGGTCAAAGAGGAATGGGACGCCCAAATCAAGCCCAATAATAGATAAAAAGTAACCCGAAATCCCCGTAGGGGCGCAGGTCGCGTGCGCCCTTTGTCAACATGGCTCTATTTGACACTCCTCAGCCTAAAGGCGTGAGTAGCGCTTCTTTCATCGAGCACTCTTACTATGAAATAGTCGCCTATTTCATACCAGAGGAGCATCTCTGGAAGAAGCGTTTTGCTCCATTACAGAAGCTAGTTTCGATATGCCCTATCGTACTATTGAAAACAAGAAAGAATGTGT
>NZ_JAVJRX010000154.1:0-20011 GCF_040219735.1 Coleofasciculus sp. G1-WW12-02
AAATCGATTGGCGATACTCACGACTTTCGCCTGTGCTAGACTAATTTTATAGATTAACACATTATTTATTACAATACAAGACTAAGAGAAAATAAAAAGTCGTCCTAAAAGGACGAGGCTTGTATCCCTAGTTCTCGGTCAAATTGGAAATCTATTGTCAGCGTCTACCCATTTTTAATTGATTATGACTGATTCGATTCGCTTTCTCATGTGTTCCCCAGACCACTACGACGTGGACTACGTGATTAATCCCTGGATGGAAGGGAATATTCATAAGTCCTCGCGCGATCGCGCCGTCGAACAGTGGCACAAATTGCACCATGTCCTCAAAGACCACGCGATCGTGGATTTGGTTAACCCTCAACAAGGGTGGCCCGATATGGTGTTTACGGCAAATGCGGGGCTGGTTTTGGGTAAAAATGTTGTCCTGAGTCGGTTCTTGCACAAAGAACGCCAGGGTGAGGAACCCCATTTCAAGGAGTGGTTTGAAGCCCAAGGCTACACTGTCCACGAACTCCCCAAAGAACTCCCCTTTGAAGGCGCAGGTGATGCCCTTCTCGATCGAGAAGGACGCTGGTTGTGGGCGGGCTATGGCTTCCGTTCAGAATTGGATTCTCACCCCTATCTAGCAAAATGGCTGGATATTGAAGTCGTCTCCCTGCGACTCACCGATGAGCGCTTCTATCACTTAGATACCTGTTTCTGTCCCCTGAGTGGCGGCTATTTACTCTACTATCCCCCAGCCTTTGATGCGTACTCCAATCGCTTAATTGAGATGCGAGTCGCACCGGAAAAACGCATCGCCCTAGAAGAAGCCGATGCGGTGAACTTCGCCTGCAATGCGGTGAATATTGACCAAGTTGTGGTCATGAACAAAGCTAGCGATCGCCTCAAGCAACGCTTGGCTGAGGCGGGGTTTAGGGTGATGGAAACACCCCTGACGGAATTCCTCAAAGCAGGTGGCGCGGCTAAATGCTTGACCTTACGAGTAACTGAACCTGTCCGTACTGAACTCCACGCCAATGTCCAGGTAGAAAGCCGCACTATTCGCCTGGAAGGACATTTGCTAGACTCTGGACTCATCAGTCGCGCCTTAGATCTGATTGTCGAAACCGGCGGTAGCTTCCAGGTTCTCAACTTCGAGCTGGGTGTCCAACGGCAAAGCACATCTAACGCTGAGATTCGCGTATCTGCACCCTCCCATGATGTGATGGAAGAGGTGATGAGCCAACTGATTGAGTTGGGCGCTGTCGCTCCCGCCCAAGAGGTGTGTGATGCTAATCTAGAACCCGTGATTCAATCGGGTGTAGCGCCGGATGACTTCTACGTCTCCACGATTTATCCCACAGAAGTCCGGATTAAAGGTGAGTGGGTGAAGGTACAAAACCATCGCATGGATGGGGCAATTGCGATTACCCAGATTGACTCCCAACCCATCGCTCGGTGTAAAATCCTGCGGGATCTAGAAGTCGGTGAACAGGTGATTGTCGGTGTAGAAGGCATTCGCACAGTTCACAAGCCGAAAACCCGCGAATCGCGTGGGAGTGAAGAATTTAGCTTCATGGGCGCTGGTGTCTCATCGGAACGCCGGGTGGAATTAATTGTCGAGCAAATTGCCTGGGAATTACGCCAAATTCGCGATCAAGGGGGCAAGGTTGTTGTTACAGCAGGTCCGGTGGTGATTCACACCGGGGGTTCTCAACATCTAGCGCGTCTAATTCGTAAAGGGTATGTGCAGGCGCTGTTGGGTGGTAATGCGATCGCAGTTCATGATATTGAGCAATCCCTGATGGGAACCTCTCTGGGCGTGGATATGAAACGGGGTGTCCCGGTGCGGGGTGGACACCGACACCATCTCAAGGTAATTAATACCATCCGTCGTTATGGCAGTATTGCTGGGGCTGTGGAAAAGGGAGTATTGACAAAAGGCATTATGTATGAATGCGTGACACATAATGTTCCCTTTTCCCTCGCCGGTTCCATTCGCGATGATGGACCCCTACCCGATACCCAGATGGATTTGATTAAAGCCCAAGCCGACTATGCCAAGCTGCTGGAAGGGGCGGACATGATTTTGATGCTGTCTACGATGCTGCACTCCATTGGTGTCGGAAATATGACGCCAGCCGGGGTAAAAATGGTTTGTGTGGATATCAATCCAGCCGTTGTGACTAAGTTGAGCGATCGCGGTTCATTAGAATCCGTGGGTGTGGTTACCGATGTGGGCTTATTCCTGAGTTTGTTGGTACAGCAGTTGGATAAGTTGACCAGTCCTTATCAACAGTCACTATAACCGATTGAGAAATTCTCATGAAAGATGAAGGATAATTTTCATCCTTCATTTTTTTATTAATGTAGGGGCGTACCGATGTGCATCTGTGTCAACTTAAGGGGAAAAGCTTTCCGTGTGAAATGTTGAATCTCGTTACCTTGAAAATAACCCCCCTTAATCCCCCCTTGCTAAGGGGGGAAATGTTCCATGTCGGTTCCCTCCCGGTTCCCTCCCCTTTATAAGGGGAGGGTTAGGGTGGGGTCAGATCAAGGTATTGCTTTCTTTTTTAGCTTAAGTTGACACCAATGACCGATGTGCGCCCGATTTAACCTGAAGTCCCCCCCTCCAGATGTACTACACCCAGGGTCAGAGGACATTAACTTTTTTGAGGAACCGTGGACTGAACCGAGGAGCGTTTGTGTAACTTATTAAACCAATTTCTTAAATGAATATACTTTACTTGCCAATCTTCATCCAGGCGCAAGCTGTAGTAGCCCAGGGAACATAAAGCAGCTACATCGGCGGCTGTCCAGGTTTCATCCCCCAACAAGTAGTTAGACTTAGCTAATTGTTGATCAAAAACTGGTAAAAGGCGATTAATTGACGTTTCTAATCTTGTCCGATAACGAGTATCGGTGAAATTATTCTTCAAATTTAGTAGCCATAAATTGATAATAGTATCACCTAAATAATCCGCGAGTTCTTCCCATTTACGACACTCAAGCCTTGCCCGAGGCTCACTGGGGTAAAACCTCGGTTGTGGATAGGTTTCGTCTAGATACTCCGCAATTAATGTAGAATCCCAAATCAGCGTGCCATCTTCATCGACAAACACAGGGACTTTACCAATAGGAGAAAGATTGATAAATTCCGGGGGTTTATCAAGCAGATTGATTTCTCTTAGTTCGCACTCTAAATTTTTCTCAGCTAACAGGATTCGGATTTTCCGAGAAAAGTTCGATTGTTGATGATAATACAATATTCTATTCATTTTAACCATAAAATCTATTCCACCATTTTAGCTGTGCCGAACCATCACGCTAACGCATCCATGTCAAAGAAATCAGACACTATTGAGGAAATAACGTTCAGGAAACTTTTCTGTAATCATCATTACAGGTTTACCCTTAGAAAATACGCGATAGGTACGGGAGAGGAGATTGTCATTCGGCTCAATAGTAAAATACTCCGCTAAACTATGAGCCGGTTCTTTCGCTGAATCCAAAATTTCTTTGAAGGTTTCCACCTTTTGCTCTAACCAAATCTTACCAATTGGGGTTTTGGTTTTAAATAATTCATGTCTAAAATTATCATCAAGGCGTTCGGGAACCAGGATTGATTCCGCGTAAATATAGTTTTTGCGACTAATGCGCCCTTGGAGTAAGATGCGTCTATCAATTACTTCTGTCCCTTCAGCTAATTCCATAGCTGGAAGCGATTCGGGAATGGGAATGAGATTTTGTGATAGTTTGAAAACCTTTATCTGTTCAAATAGATAGGCTTCCAGAATATCGGTTAATGTACCATCGGTGGTTAGTAAAATTCTCTGAAACGTACTTAATGTAGCAGGATTGATATGATGACGCTCTAGAGACTCTTGTAAATCGTCTCGCATTAGGTGTTCGTTCGCTATCAATCGGCTCATGGTGGCTGAACTCCTCTTTCCCCTATCCAGTTGGTTGAGTCAAAAACGCTAAAACCGAGCTTTTGTATACAGTCAGCGTTTTATTACTCTGAAACTTTACATTTATTTACAACTACAATAAATAAATGTAGCACTCTTACGACGATTTGACCACCTGAGCATAATTGATGTAGAGACGTAGCATGCTACGTCTCTACATTTAGAGGAAATAGTCGTGCTGGGATCACCCTACACCCAGTCTCATGCACCAACAACCACACCACCGTTCGGATGCAGCACTTGACCCGCCATATAAGACGCATCTTGAGAAGCTAAGAAAACGAAACTCGGTGCAACCTCCTTGGGTTGTCCTGGACGCTTCATCGGAACTTGTTTACCAAACGTTTCGACTTGCTCACCAGGAAACGCATCAGGAATAAACGGTGTCCAGATGGGACCTGGCGCTACACCATTTACGCGGATGCCTTTCTCAATTAAAGGTTGGGAAATGGAGCGAGTAAAGGCAAGAATAGCACCTTTTGTCGCCGAATAACTGAGCAGAGACGAGTTACCTTTATATGCATTAATTGAAGTCGTGTTAATCACAGAACTCCCTGGCTCAAGGTGAGGCAAAGCCGCCTTAGTGAAATAGAACATTGAGAAGATATTTGTCGCAAATGTGCTACCTAATCGGGCTGAGTCAATTTCCTCAATGCTCTCTTCTAGATATTGCTCCGCCGCGTTGTTGACCAGGATATCCAGCTTGCCAAATTCATCAACTGTTTTCTGAACCGCTTCTTGGCAGAACTTTTCGTTGCGAATATCGCCAGGAATTAATAAACAACGACGACCATAGGATTCTACAGCTTCTTTTGTTTCTTGAGCATCTCCATGCTCGTCTAAGTAAACAATCGCAACATCGGCTCCTTCCTTGGCATAGAAAACCGCAACAGAACGACCAATCCCACTATCTCCGCCAGTAATCAAGGCTACTTTATCCAGTAACTTGTCACTACCTTTATAGTTGGGATCATCATATTCAGGCTTTGGCGTCATTTCTGACTCTAAAGCCGGTTTTCTCTCTTGTGATTGAGGGGGAATTTTATCGGGTGTAATTGTCATGATATAGGGTTTTTATGTCAGTTGTGATGGTTCAGGCAAGGGAATAAAAGACATCCCCGATCTTCATTCGTTCGTAGTCGGCACTTTAGTGCCTCAAGTGACTTTTTAAAGAGGTCTTGTTGATACGTTATCGATGAGTAGCAAGGGCGGGTTTTGTTGTTCAGTTATTTTTGAATAGCTGGCTATAGTTCCTAAACCCGCCCCAACAATAGAAGATGAATGCCTGACGTATTGTGACGGCTAACTGGGATTAGCCAGCCGCCACTCTAGTCACCTACATTTGGCTTTGCAATTTTTTCTTGACTTCCTTAAATTGAGTTGCCATTTGTTCTCGCTGCTCTGGGGAAAGATTCTTCCGAATAGAAGCAAACATAGTGCTTTCTTCTTGACGAGTGTGATCGCCAATCATGTCTTTCACCTGCTTGAGTTTGGATTTAAACTCGGAGGAAGTCGGATCTAGCTCTTTCATCTCATTCAGAATAGTTTCTAACTCAGCCTGCTCATCATAGAGTTCCTGAGTATCATCCTCGCCATAAAATGAACGAACTTGAGGATAGACGATTTCTTCTTCCGCCTTGGCGTGAACAATTACATCCTTGTAGAGCTGTCCAAAAAACTCCTGGATGCGCTGCGGATTGTTGGTTCCCTTAATTTCACTAATTAAGGTTTTCGCTTTTTGGTGATCCATGAAAATGATATCCATGATATCCATATCAGACCTGTCAGAAGCCTGAGTCACAGCACTACCAATCACACCCGTCATCGCAGCTACTGCATCCTGAACTCGTCCCCAAAGCCCTTGATCAGGTTCTTCACCCGTTAACTCTTGAGTGCCTAAATATTCCAACATTCCCTTAAGTCTTTCCTGATGAGCCCGGTTTTCAAAGTTAACCGAATTTAGGGGGGAAAGTGCTTCCTCGACATCCGCACCAGCGATTTGAGCTGCCTTATGAACCACAAGTCCCGACATGACTTGTCCATGTTTCAGGAGTTCATGCTGAGCCAGTTTCTCATAAAGGCTGAGTTCAGAGCTTTTCATCATCTCCTGAGCCTGTTCAATCATTTTTTGAACTTTCTCTTTTGGCTCAGATTGAATTCCATACTGAGTGATGCTTGTTTCCAGAACGTCCAGGTTGTTCTGGTCATCCTCCAACATGTCTTCTAAGCGACCAAAAATCTCGTTGTTTTTACATTCCTTTATAAATTGCTGTTCATTAGCAATAATTAAATTTTGAATTGCCCGCATATCGGCAAGCTTTTCAGCAATGGCAGAGCGCTTAGCATCAGTAAGGGTAGCAACCATTCTCTTGTGTTCTCCTAATTTACGAGTTGTTTATTAAGTGAGTAGCTTGATTTTAAGGATTGACTCGCTATTCAGATATGCCTATGATGATATAGACTTATTGTTTACCAAAGTCTCCTCTGGTGTTCGCTGAACAGTAGCATGTTTTGAGCAGACTAAAGGTTTAGCATTGAAACGTCTGTCTGAATCACATAAACTCAATAGCAGAAATATCCAATCTACTCAACCTTAAACCAATCGAATTAATTGGCTTATTTCAGAGTAGCTCTATAGCCAATAATGATTAATCTATCTGAGGGTAGACTGTTGGCTAATTCAATGGTCAATTGTTTAGCAGAATGTTGGAGGAGGATAATCCGTTAATTTAGGTAAAGTACGTCTATCGGCATAGGTCAAATTACTAGAGAAAAGCTATGCGGAAGAGATAGGGTGAAACGTTATTTATTGGAGTTAAGCTCTTTTTTGGGAAACCACCACAGCTTGATGAAGCATAGCCGCAAGTTCAGCACGGCTAGCCGGTTTATTCGGATTGAGCAAATCGCCTTGAGGATAGCCAGCGACTAAACCTGCTTTGATCGCCGCTGCGACGTTGGCGATCGCATAGTTGGGTATTTGATCGCTATCTTGGTACTGTTGTAAGGTTTTAGTGGGTTCGGATGGGGGTTTAAGGTTTAGGGCTTTAGCCAAAACCACTAATGCTTCTGCACGGGTGATCGGTTGGTTGGGACGAAATTTATCATCCGGATATCCAATGATTATTCCCGCTTTAGCCATCTCCTCAATCGCCTCAGCGCCCCAGTAATTGGGGGGTAAATCTTTAAACGCGATTGCCTCCGGCATTGCGCTCCGCGCGATCGCACGCCGCTTGGGTTGTGGATCAAATGCCTTCTGTAGCATAGCGGCTAACTCTCCACGAGTGGCAAATCGCTGCGGTTTAAATTCACCCTGGGGAAAGCCCACCACAATATCTCGCTGCGCCAAAGCTGCGATTGCAACGTGCGCCCAAAATTCATCCGGTACATCAGAAAATTCCACCGAGGGAGTAGGTGTGGGGGTTACGGTTGGCGTTACAGTTGGGGATGGAGTTTTCTCCGGCGCTCCAGGTGCTGGAGCCGCTTGCATTCTCCCTTGCACCCCTGGAACCCGACTCCCCTGCACCTCAGCTTCCCGACGAGGTGTTGTCTCAGAAGTGGATAACTCAGGAGTCGTCGGTATAGGTTTAGTCGGCTCTGGAGATTCCGGTGTTGAGTCAGGTTGAGGTGAGGGCGGGGAAAACCCCAAGTCTTGCAGAATCTGATCTTTATATTCTCTACCTATCGCCCAATAGAAAATACCGCCAATTGTTGTCAATGTCACAATAATCGCAATCCACTCATCCAAATTGAGAGGAGATGGGGGTTCTGGCGCAGAGGGAGGGGACATAGCGATCGCGTAACATAGGAACATATAAACTCTTACAGAAGATTAGCGATCGCGTCTGGATAATTCACAAGGGAAATCCTGGAACTTTACCCTGAGACAGGTGATAGACAATATAGTTAAGGATTAACGTGATAGTAGTTGTGAATATAGAAACCTGATATGAAAGATATTTCTGACAAAACGACTCAACTGGCACAGAAACATGGCAAGCAGATTGAGGAGCAGGGCAAACGTCTAGAGAAGTTGGGGAAATCTTTCAAAGAGAGAGGGAACCCAGAACATGGAAAGTCTCTAGAAGAGTACAGCCAAACTATACAGCAGGAAGCGAAAGCTTTAATTGAAGAAGCTGAAAAGTCTGATCAAAAGCACGGTGAAGCCTCTAATCAAGCTTATGAAGCCGCCGTGAACCATCATGTAAAAGCCACTAATGCACAGACAGAAGCCATCAAGGAGCAAGTAAAGATTAATCAAGATTATCTGAAGAAATCTCAGAAGATGACTAAAAAATCCCAGGAGTCTCAAAAGTAAGGGACTCGTGCGTCAGTTGGTGTAATAGCAGTTAGTGATCGAGAATAAGGTAGAGACGTTCCGCCGGAACGTCTCCACAAAGTAATAATTCATATTGTCTGTAAAAGCTTGGTTGATCAGTTAGTTAAGTGTTGAAGTTATAAAAAACCAGCTTCAGCTTTAAGTGTTACTGAGCAGTTTTGTAAGTTTCAAAAAAATGTGCCGATTTTTCCAAGCTTTTACCCCCCAATACAGTATTGTGCAGCCCAGTATTACTTGAGAAATCCATTTGAGCCACTGTATGTGAAGTCCCATTTGAGAAAGTCCCAGCACTAAAGCGTCGTCACAAAAACTGAGGAGTAAAAGTGATGACTGGCTCAGAAAACGAACCATTGGATTTTCTAGGTTATTCTCCATTGTTAAAATTTAATAGTTTGATAATTCAATCGGAAGTTAATGATTGTAATTTAAAAAAAACAATGAATCAGGCAATCACTAAACTTAGATTAACAATTAAATTGTCTGGCTGCTGACCCTCTGGAGTTAGATTAAACTCATTCGAGGGATAGAAATTTTCGGGCGAAGCCACATCTACCCCCTTGCCATCTAGTGCTCTAGCAAAACATCTGTTTAAAACCACTCGAACTAATCATTTAGTGTCATCAGTCTTTTTTGAGGTGGGTGTGACTGAAAAAGTCAAAAATAAGTTATTGCCGATAACGGGATTCTACCTTAGACAGATGAATCTCACTCGAAATCTTAGCTTTAATACTACTTAGCTTATAGATAATTAGGAATCCATCTCCCACCTCACTTTCGTAGGTGGGGGTTAAGGCGAGGCAACGCCCCATAGCCAATAAAGTGTTAGAATATCGAAATCTTGAGCGGTACGGTAAAGGACGGAAAAATTCCGAGTAATCCGGAGACACGACCCCTCAAGGGAAGGTAAAACAGCCTGTAAATCTTGTGTGGTCGGTTTATATACATCAGACCCTAGGTAAAAGTTTTTCTAAGCCCCATAGCGAAAACGACTTGGGGGTGTTTACGGGCAAAAGTTCCCGTAACACGGTGAGAATGCCGCCTGTCGCGAGGGATAAACCCTTGTAATTAAGACACCCACACCTCGCGATTCAGGTGGGGGAGCATTCAGGATAGCTGTATTTCCTATACCACTAACCTATGACCACCACTAAAGAAAAATTGCTCATCGCGATCGAATCTACCCCAGAACCCATTCTGGAGCAAATTCTCGACTATCTGGAATACCTCAAAACCCGACCTACCCGCCCTACCACTCGCTCTAGAACCGTTCCAATTTCGGATGGGGAACCCATTGTGCGCGGCTCTAAAGCCAAAGACTTACTAAAATTCGCTGGGACTTGGCAGGGCGAAGACTTCGAGGAATGTCTTCAACTTGTTTACGACACTCGCTCCCCAGGCGAATTCTGATGTATTTGCCGACAATGATTTCCAACGCCTTCAACAGGTAGAACCTTTTGCCTTAGACTCTTGGGTTTGAATGATTTTCATCCGGCTCAATCAAATAATCCTCACTGTTTGGCTCTATTGAACATTCTGGAACCACTCCGTCACCCCATCTGCGATCGCACGGGCTAATCTCTGTTGTTGCTGCGGATTAGTAATCCACTCAAATTCCTCCGGATTAATCATAAATCCAAGTTCTAATAACACCGATGGCGCGGTATGAGGGCGAGTGAGTGCTAGATTATTCCAAAACACCCCATAAGCAGGACGATCTAACTGGTTCACCAGATAATTCTGCAAAAATACCGCCAAATTATGGGCTTGGGGATGATACCAAAACATCCCAACCCCTTTAGTATTCATCGCGTCACCTGCATCAGGGAGGGCGTTGTAATGAATTGAAAGCGCGATCGCAGGTTTAATCTCATTAATCATATTCACGCGATCGCCCAACGACACCGCCTGATCCGCTTCCCTTGTCATATATACCGTTGCACCCTTTTGGCGAAGTTGATCTCGCAGTAACTTCGACACAATCAAATTCACATCTTTTTCCGGATAACCTGTGGGTCCCCTCGCCCCTAATTCCGCCCCCCCATGTCCTGGATCTAAGAGGATTTTAATTCCCGTTAGGGGTTGTAAAGCATTTTCAGGGATAACTTCTAAGTTTTGAGTGCGAACAGTTGGCGGATGACGTAAGCTTAAAATAAGGTTAGTTTGGTCATATCTCACGTCATAACCCCATTGTTGGTCAGATTTCAAGTTAAAGGTATAGTTAACTTGAGTAGGTGTAACTTGTTGCCAATCCAAGCGTTTAATCAGGGGGTCATCATCCAAGCGGATCACATCAGTTTGGGCGGTTGTGTTATGCAGCGTTAGCGTAAACGTGCGATCGCCTTGCTGAACACTCACCGGTACAGGTGTGCTTAAAGGAAACACGACTTCTGTCGCCCCTGGAATCTGACGAGCGCGGATACTACGAATCATGGCTGTCGGGGGAACAGTATTGGGAACGATACGCACCTCTTCGGCTTTAATCCACGCCCCATAATCCAGACGCACCCACTCCCCTTCCCGCCCCGTAATCGTCGCCCTGACGCCTTTGGGTAAGGGAGTGAGGCGAGAATAGGTGGTACTTGGTCCGGTTCGCGCTACACCTGCATCCACGATTACCTCAGCCACCTCTAATTCAACGGGGTTGATAATTGAAATCTGTCCGGGTGCAGCTTGACTTATGGTTTTCCCATTCAAGGTTAGCTGATATTGCGGTTGTCCTAAATTTGCCGCGATTTGTGCGGTTGCACATCCCTGATAGTAACCCGTCGTCGATTGAACACCAACCTGATTTTGAGCAATTAATCCGGCTGAATTTGGCGGTAACTGGATATTCTGGAATTGAGCCATCAACGGAATGGCTTGATTTGCCAGGTTCACTGTTACCGTAGCATTCGGCGGCGCGATCGCACTAAAACATAAGAGTTCTCCAGGTAATCGGGCAATATCGACGTTTGGGGTTAGGGAATCCTTGGCAAAGGTTAACCCGGTTGGCAGGTTTGGGGTAGGGTCAACACGAGTTATATTAATCTGAATTGTCTGGTTTTGATAGCGCAAAGTAAAGCGATTTTTGCCCAATTCCAAGGGAAAACTCGGCGCAAAATGTCCAGCCGAACTACGAGGGATAACTTGACCATTGACGCGCACCTCTCCGGTTGGTGGTGCTGTACCAATTAAGAAAATTTGTGCCGCCGTGGTTTGATGATTGTCAGACGGATAAGTAAGGAAAAGAGGGTGTTCCGCCCAAGCTGGAGATGCAATAACTGATGCTAATACAGCTAATCCTAGGATAGTTTTCATTTGTCATTTGTCATTCGTCATTCGTCATTTAGACAGGGAGGGTTTAGTGACATTAGGGTGGGCAAAAAACGATAGTAGTGAAACCCGCCCCTACACCCTGCCTACTTTTTCAATCGGATAAAAGATGAGTGGGTAATCCATCAATGCTTTGGATATTTTTCGCCTGCCAATATTCATAAATGCCCTGTTCTCCCTTTTTCTCTGACCATTCAACCAGAGTTTCTCGTTCACCTTGAAATTCATATAGGGGAACACCATAGCCACAAGAGGTTTGCACGGATTCAATATCTAGAACAATAATTTGCCGTTGTCCTGGCAGCGAATTAAAGTGGGTATAAAAGGTGTCCCATTCTGGAGCAACGGGGCGAATTACCCGCCCTTGACCGTAAAGGCGTAAAATTAGAGGTTTATCGGTAAAACTGCAAAACATGATCGTTAGTCTACCATCGTCCTGCAAATGAGCCGCCGTTTCATTGCCACTACCTGTTAAATCCAGGTAAGCGACGGTTTTCGGATCAAGACAGCGCAACGTGTCCATCCCTTTGGGAGATAGATTAATCCGCCCCTGTCGAGGTGCTGTCGCCGTAAAAAAAATCTGTTGTTCTTTGATAAAGTTTTGTAAATTTGGGGGGAGTTCTGAATAAAATTTTGCCATTGTCCTCTTAATCTTCGTAATATTTATCCATGCTGCTATGAATAAATTCTACGGGAACAAGCGTACCATGGCGTTTAACCTGAATGGGTTTAACCAGTCTATTATTGATTATCAAGGACGACTTTTGCGCTTACATCTTAGACCCAATGCGAACACGATCGCACCTGTCAATAGAGAAAACGAGGGTTCTGGAACAGTAGCTGTGCGAGTCACATAAATTCCTGCCCAAGAATCTTCTTCCGCATCCCCTACCATACTAGCCGTCAGTGCCAACCAGCCGTCGCGATAGCCGTCACGCTCAATGCCAACCGAAGAAATAGTTAGACCCGTCGCTTCCGGATCTAACACCTCACCGAGCATAGAGGTATCCACTACAGTTAACAGCTCTGAATCTAGCCCCAACAGAGCATAAATCCCTTCAATTCCGGAATCTTTGCTGCCTTTAAAAGTAATTTGCGAACCATCAACCGCAACAAAAGCTGTGGAACGCCAGCGTGCCAGTTCCAAGTCACCCTCCTCATCTTCACCCTCACCAACCCCAGGTGGACGACCGGAGAAGTTCCAGAATAGAAAGTCAGAGAAACCTTCCTCACCCGTTTGGGCAATAAGCTGAGTCTCTAGCGTTTCGGTATTCGTGAGGAAAATACCTTGGTTAGCAGCGACTTCAGTGGTAAAGCCATTGGGATACAAGCTTTGGCAATAATCAACCCGCGCTTGATTGCCCTCTTCCGGACAAAATAGGGTAATCGGTTTCGTCTCGCTACCCAATGCTCCCCAAAATGCCAGATAATTTCCATCGAAGGACAATGCCTCACCCAATCGAGTGAAGGGCAAACTGCTACCTGGTGCAGTTTCACCAAGAGACACTAATGGATTAAGGGTTCTCGGCTCAAGCAACGATACTTGATAGATACCGCCCAAAGTTGGCGATTCCTCATTATCAACGCCGAGAAATACAGCATTTCCCCTCGCGGCACTCGGCGGTGCTGTTGAACCAAAGAGAATGCCCGTAGGATTGTTACCAGGGATAACGGTATTGCTATCGGCAATCAACTCAACGGAATTCGTGCCACCATTCGCCAAGACATCCCGAAAATAAACCCCCGTCTTCCCTTCTCCTGTTGCCTGATCCGTCCAATTTCCCTTAAAGACGATGGTGCTGCCATCGGTGGGTGCAGGTGCGCCAGGAAACTGGTCAAATCGCGTAGTGGGGCTACTGCTTGGAACGCTGAAGTAGTCAAATCCACTCACTTCACCAAGCTGGCTAGCTCCCGTGATCAGCTCTCCCATGGGATTGGTGTAAATTCCGGAAGTCCCCAACTGAGTCACTGTTTCCCCCGTGACCGGATCGATAACCTGCCATACTGGGTTAGATTGTCCACGGGTCGCTGTCATGCTAGAATCGATATCGATTCGCGGGAAAGACGGAAACTCCGTAAACTCGGCGCTGGTGTTGTTCGGCTCAGGTACAAGAGAACCCCGTGTTGCGATCGCTTCGATCGAACCAAGATTGAGCAGATCACGGCTAAAGATGCCAGTACTCGGTTGCCCACCTTGTCCACCTCGACTGCGAGCACGAAAGACAACAAGACCACTGCTATTGACTGAGGGTTGATTATAGCTGTTAAATAACCGATTAGTGCCAGGAATGTTATCACCGTTGTTGACGACTGTGGTGAAATGAAACGGTGAAGTGTCTGAAAAGGTAGCTGCCTGTAGGGGCGATTCATAGACTAGAAAACAAGTGGTTCCTAGAAGTGCAGCTTTGAAGAATAAAGTAGCTTTTTTCATAAACAACCTAAACAACACCCTATATTTAGGTTGAGTATACGGAAAATCGCCCTATTTTTGGTAAAGAAGCTGTAAAATTTGAGAGCTGATTTATGAAGTAGAGATGAAGAGGCTCTCCTTGTGCAGTGAGTTTAGGGCTATGTTGAGTACAGTGACTATATATATATTAGATAACGAAACATCAACTTTTGTAAAGGTATGCGGATAATTTGTTACCTTGCCAGTCGGAAGCGATCGCAAGTCGTCTAGCTTGGGAATAGGGATGAGCGTTGGGTGGGAGAGGGGCTGGGGGTTTTGGCATAGTCAGCTATAGCTCATGGTGCTTAAGGAGAAAAGAAGGACTAAAAAAGCGTCAGGCTTTCGTGGTGGACATTCCAGACGGAAGCGGATGTTCAACGTAAAGGATAAAAGAATCCCCAAAAAGCAATCAGGCATAGTACAGACGAGTTGTAAATGGGGACAATAGAGAAAGGATTTTCCAGAGGAGACGGGTGGCGTCTGAAATTAGGAGAAGCGAGTTTCATTGGTTTGGGTGTACAGGGTGATGGCAATTTCAATAACCGGTCAGGGGAAGATTACTCTTATGAGTGATTGAGGGCATCCTGCTCTAGCTCTCCTCGAAACAATCTTAAAAGACTGTGGCACAATTAACGGGGTGCATCTTGAAAAGTCTGGCGTACTTAAAAATTCTATGGCTAAATTTGTCTTTGTAACGGGTGGGGTTGTATCTAGCATCGGTAAGGGTATCGTTGCTGCAAGCTTAGGACGATTGCTCAAATCACGGGACTATTCGGTGTCGATTCTTAAGCTAGACCCCTATATTAACGTCGATCCGGGAACCATGAGTCCCTTTCAACATGGGGAAGTTTTTGTCACAGCAGATGGGGCGGAAACGGATTTAGACTTGGGACATTATGAGCGCTTTACAGACACGCTGATGTCCCGCCTCAATAGTGTCACCACTGGATCAATCTATCAGGCGGTTCTGAATAAAGAGCGTCGCGGCGACTATATGGGGGGAACGGTGCAGGTGATTCCCCATATTACCAATGAGATTAAGGCACGGATTCATCGGGTGGCTCAAAATACTAATCCGGATGTGGTAATTACGGAAATTGGCGGCACAGTCGGGGATATTGAATCATTACCATTTTTGGAAGCAATTCGTCAATTCCGTAAGGATGTGGGGCGCAATAATGTGCTGTATATGCACGTTACTCTCCTACCGTGGATTCCTTCTGCGGGTGAAATGAAAACCAAACCGACTCAGCATTCGGTGAAAGAACTGCGTTCTATTGGTATTCAGCCTGATATTTTAGTCTGTCGGTGCGATCGCCCTCTGCAACCGGGGATTAAAGAAAAACTCTCGGAGTTCTGCGATGTGCCTGTGGAATCCGTGATTACCTCTCCCGATGCCAATAGTATTTACGAAGTCCCCCTGATTTTAGAACAAGAAGGACTGGCAAACCAAACTCTAGATCTATTGCGAATCCCGCAACGGGAACCGGATTTAAGCCAATGGCAAACCCTGGTGGAACGAATGCATCGCCCAATCCATAAGGTAGAAATTGCCATTGTCGGCAAGTATATCCGCTTGAGTGATGCTTATCTATCCGTTGTCGAAGGATTACGCCACGCCGCGATCGCATTGGGGAGCGAATTCAACCTACGTTGGGTGAGTTCGGAGGATATTGAAACCGAGGGCGCCGAAGACTTTTTAGCCGGAGTCAACGGTATCATTGTTCCGGGAGGTTTTGGTATCCGAGGCGTAGATGGCAAAATTGCGGCGATTAAATATGCCCGTACCCATAAGATTCCCTTCCTCGGTTTATGCTTAGGAATGCAATGTTCTGTAATTGAATGGGCGCAAAATATTGCCCTGCTTGAGGATGCTCATAGTGCTGAGTTTGTACCTAATGCTCGTAATCCCGTGATTAACTTGTTACCTGAACAGCAGGATGTTGTGGACTTAGGCGGTACGATGCGCTTAGGGATGTGTCCTTGTCGGATTCTGCCGAATACCTTGGCAGCATCACTCTATGGGGAAGAGGTGATTTATGAACGTCACCGACATCGCTATGAATTTAATAATGCCTATCGCAACCTGCTTTTAGACACAGGTTACATGATTAGCGGGACATCTCCCGATGGTCGCTTAGTGGAAATCATTGAATACCCCGATCATCCCTTCTTCCTAGCCACTCAGTTTCACCCAGAGTTTAGCTCTCGACCGAGTGCCCCCCACCCCTTGTTTAAAGGATTTGTACAAGCTGCCATAGAACAATGCCAGGGTGAGGTTTCAAGTCCCCCAACTGATGCTCCCATTATCGAGCAATCCCCAGTGCAGGTATCGTGACCTAGAGGTTTGAATTTTGAGTTATGAGGCGAGCCAAAATTATCTACAACTCATAACTCAAAGCTCGCAATGGCTTGAGGAGGTTTTGTGGCGTACTGGATAAAAATTGATTACGAACGCAGCAATTATGTGATTGATCTCGATCGCATCAGTGCGTTTGCCTGCGCTCCCAACGGCAAAATTATTTTCTGGTTGCCGAATAGTGCCCACCAGATTATCATTAATCAACACAGTGACCCCGAGGGGTATCATCAAGTTTTGGAGTATATTAAACAAGTCTCAGCTCATTCCCTAGCCGGATCTTGGATTCAAGTTAGATATGAACGCAGTGACTATGTAATTGATCTCAACCGCATCAGTAGCTTTTCTCATGCGGCGAGTGGCAAGTTAACTTTTTGGTTACCTGATAGTTCAATCCCCATTATTATTAATGAGCAAACTGATCCAGATAGTTATCAAAAGATTCTTGATTATATTAAACGTAAAACGGGTTATATTGTGTAAAATTAGGTGCAAGAGCTAGGTAACTTCTCTCTTTTGACTAACACCAAATCCTAATCCGATAATAGTTCTGCTTCGGTGAGGTCAATCATTGGCACACCATAACGATTTAAGTTAAGCAGGAATGAAACTCTATCCGTGCCAATTAATGCGGCTGCCATTCCCGATGATAGGCGTTTCATCTCAAAAAGTTTCACTGCCATTGCCCATTTTGCCTCTTGTTCAAACTGTTCTTTTGTTTAGGTACTTATTTGCCTATTTCACACGTTACCAGTTTCTCGGCAAAATAAAACATGTTTAACCCCCATTTTGGAAATCCCAATGCTGTGGGAAGACACCATAGTGGAAAATGCCCCCTTGGAGCGTTGAGGTTACAGATTCGCTCAGGCCATGAATCTCCTTGCTGCCAAGCTACAAGATTGCTATGTTCCCAATTACCAGGATCATTGATTGACCAACCAACCTGTTCGCTAAACTGACCCCAGAGCCGCTGTCCTACTTCCACATCAATCTTCCCCCCTAAATCATGGTAAATTTCCATTTGGACTCTGAAGCCCCATTTTCCCTTGCTATAGTACAGCCAAAGTTGATCTATAATGCGTAAGTCTTCACATGGTAAGTCTTGGAGCAGCAATCGATTCAGCCAGACATAACCTCCCTCATTACCAGCAGCCTGGCGCATTAAACAATTTGTTTTCATATCAGCCTCTTTCCATTTCTCGTCTGCTAGGAGAGTTTGTAATACTGTATAATCAACTCCTTTTTCAGAACGTAGTTTGATTACTGGCTTGTGAATTTCGGGTTGAGATTGGTGATTGCTCATTAGTTGCTCCTGATAGTGGGGTAATAATGCCTAGCCTACCATAGTGGTAAACTAATCGCGCCTTTGGTAAGTCTTCAAAAGCACTACATCGGTGAGTCTACCGATGATTGCGGTGTGGCATTCACCGGAAAACTCGTCTTAACCGCAATGGTTTTTTGTTTGGACATCAACCGCTTGCCAAACTTGGCATAAAGTGCAAGAAGCACCAACAATGTCAAGGCTGTAGAGGTAAACAAACCACCCAAAACCACAATTGCCAACGGCTGTAAAATCTCATTTCCGGCTCCACTCGCGATCGCACTTCTAACTCCAGAGATTACCTCATCCATGCGGTGGGAGTGTCAAGATAAGAACAGAAAACAATGTACCTCACGAACTTGAAACGCGCTGTATCTGTTGCCGTAGATAAATTGAAACCCGAAGTATGGCTATTGTTTATTGCTTTTGTCATTCCCTCTGTGCTGCTCTATTCAGGTTTTTTACCCAGGCAGTTCTTATTTCTTACCCTAGGCGGCTTTCCCACAGTCGTCATGATAATTTATGTGTCTATCAACAGAGTGGCTCCACATAAACTAGGGCTTTCGCTAGAGCTTTCATCAGTACGCGAGATACTGCCTTCTACTCTGTTCCTGCTTCTGTTAGGTTGGATCTTTTTAGCTTTACTCCCTTGGTTTTTAGGTTCTCCCCGTTCTCTGTATCTAGAGTTCGGTTACTATGGCTGGTATTTTGGCATGTCAGTATTTCAAGAGCTGGTATGGAGAGGATTCGCTTTCCTGATTCTAGAAAAAATAATTGGCTCTCGTGAGAGAGCTGTGATACTTTGCTCTGCAAGTCTTTTTGCTTTCTCACACATTTACTTTCGTAGTGTTCTAATTGTTGCTGGCACCTGGCTGTTGGGCTGGCTATGGGGAAAAAATTACTGGAAGTTCAGGAGTATTTCTGGTCCTGTAGTTGCCCACTATCTTGTGGGGTTTCCTTTTATTCTCTTAAACTACATGGGAGGTAATCAAACTTGGAGTCTATTCTGACACTTGTGTTACGATCTTTGCACTTTGAGGTGGTGAAGATGTCAATGCAAGTGTTCTGGGTTATGTCCCAAAATTAGCAATACAAAGAAAGGCAGTCTGAATATCCATCTGTCAAACTTTTGGAGGATAATTTTTGGGAGTAGTTGACTATTCGCCAAGGAGAGGTGAGCGGGTTTTGTTAACACTTCACCGCATCGGAAGAGGCAGTTAAGTATTTTATCTATAGTTCATCATTTCTCATTTGTAAGGCTAATTTAGCTGCCCCTACCATTCCCGCTTGATTCCCTAGGGTAGCCGTAAGTAACTGTAAACCGGCACGAGAACTCGGTAACACTCGACGTTCAATTTCTGCCCATGCTGCTGGTAAGAAAAATTTGGCACTGGCGCTGACTCCACCACCAATAACAATCGCTTCTGGAGTGAGGACATAAATCAAACTCGCCAATCCTGCGCCTAAATCCCGTCCGTAATGGTTCCAAAAGTCTAACGCCTCTAGATTGCCTCCGTTTGCCAAACGACCCAGTTCAGCCGGGTCTTTTCCAATACGGCGACGAATTGCACCAATGGATAAATATTGTTCCAAAGATCCTTGATTGCCACTATTACAAGCAGGACCGTCTGGATTGAATGTGATTAACCCCAACTCCCCGGCTGCGCCTTGGGAACCTACAAAGAGTTTCCCATCTAAAATAATTGCCCCACCAACACCAGTACCCAATGTGAGCATAATCAGATGGCGAAATGGTCGTCCTGCACCTAACCAAGCTTCACCTAAACCCGCACAATTGGCATCATTGGCGATAATCGTCGGGCAACCTGTTTTGGCTTCTAACCAATCGGCTAGGGGAATATCAAGCCAATTGTTGAGATTAATCGCCACTCTAGCAATCCGTCCAGCGGCATCCGCAGGTCCTGGAGTACCCACACCAATGGCAATAACGCTATGGTTAGGATTGAGTTGTGCGATCGCGTCTGCCATCA
Source organism: Coleofasciculus sp. G1-WW12-02 (assembly GCF_040219735.1). Classification (NCBI taxonomy): domain Bacteria; kingdom Bacillati; phylum Cyanobacteriota; class Cyanophyceae; order Coleofasciculales; family Coleofasciculaceae; genus Coleofasciculus; species Coleofasciculus sp. G1-WW12-02. Next base: position 19,725 of record NZ_JAVJRX010000154.1, read on the forward strand.
CCTCAACCACAGCTTTTGGGGTTGAGGGTTGAGGTGTCGCCACGGTTAAGGATTGGATGCAAGTGCCATCTTTCTGGAAGCGCCCCAGCTTAATCGCGGTTCCGCCTAAGTCAATACCAATTACGTCATTTGTCATTTGTCAGGGAGTAAGGATTCAGGTCTGTGTTTGGCTCATCAATTAGCCTGGGTGTACGAGCCTTTCCAAAGTAATGTGGAAAAGGAAATTCAGTCACATCGGCGAGTGCGCCCAGGCTCTTTTCCCAAAATAGGTCTTGCCTGAGACAGTT